>NZ_JBFBAM010000009.1:0-245482 GCF_040682195.1 Kutzneria sp. NPDC051319
GCCGCCGCACTCCTCGCGGCGGCCGCGCCCGACCTTTTCGCCGAACTTCTCGACCGCATACGAACTTCTCGACCACGTACGAGCTGCCCGACTGCGCACGAGTTGCTGGGCTGCGCACGAACCTCTCAAGTTCGTGCGACTTGCTCGACTGTGCACGGGCTCCTCGACTGCGTACGAACTTCTCGACTGCGCGCGACTCGCTCGATTGCGCGCGAACTGCCCGATCGAGCGCGAGCTGCTCTACTTCGCCGAAGTTCTGGTCGCCGGCGGCCGGCTCGACCGCGTGCGGACTCCTCGATCGTGTGCGAACTTCTCAAGTCCGTCGGACTTCTCGAGTGAGGGCGCGGAGGTGGTCAGAGCTCGCGGTCGGCGTGCCAGTCGACGTCGGCGAGGGTGGTGGGCTTGCCGGGCAGGACGGTCGCCGAAGCGGGGCGGAGTCCGTCGAGCATGAGCTGGGTGAGGCGGGCGTCCAACTCCTCGGGCATGGTGCCGGGCACGTCGAACGGCCGCTTGAGGTGCAGCGACACGAGCATGGCGACGTCGACCACGCCGACGTCGGTGCGCATGGACCCGTCGGCCTGGGCGGTGATGATCATCTGCTCGACGATGCGCAGCAGGTCGCGGCGGGCGGAGCGGACCTCGTCGCTCTGGTGGAGAGCGGAATGCAGCTGCGGATCGACGATGGAGCGCAGCGCGCCGAGACGCAGGGCGACGGATTCGCGGACGAACCGGCTCAGCGCGGACCAGGCGTCGGGCTCGGTGCGCAGGGCGGTGCGGGCGAGTTCGGTCATGTGCTCGACGGTGTGCACGGACAGGGCCCGCAGCAGCGCGACCCGGTCGGGGAACCGCCGGTAGAGCGTGCCGACGCCGACGCCGGCGTGGCGGGCGATCTCCTCCATGGGGACGCCGACGCCCTGGTTGACCAGCAGCTCACGGGCGGCGGCCAGGATCTGGTCGCGATTGCGCTTCGCGTCCGCCCGCAACTGTCCCGTCATCGCCGCGCGCCCTCCACCGGCAGAAATGTGTTCGAAGGCTACCCGGCGCACACAAGGTTGTGGCCCCTCCCAGGCCGGGAGGGGCCACAACCGTGACCGTTCGACCGGGTCAGCGGCCGTTGCGCATGGCCGGGGCCTTGAGCCGGGCCGACAGCTCGCTGACGTCGATCTTGCTCTCGCTCGGGCTGCGCTCGCTGAGCGTCTCGGCGTTCGCGGTGGTCGGGTTCTCCGCCGGCGTGCGCCGCGGCGCGTTGCGGACGCGCTCGCTGGGCACCATCGGGCGCAGCTTCTGGTCGAGCTGCCTGGTCAGGTGGATCATCGTGCGCGGCTGGTTGAGTCCGACGATGCCGACCGGCTTGCCGGCGCGGATGTAGCCGGTGATGGACCGCTCGGCGCCGTTGGGCCGCGTGCTCAGGTACATCGTCTGCTGGCCGATGGCCGGGATGCCGGCGGCCTGGATGCGCACGTGGTGCTGCTCGGACCAGAACCGGGGCAGCGGCGTGAACGGCTTGGCCCGCGACTTGCCGGCCAGCAGGCTCTCGGCGGCGGCCCGGCCCATCTCGATGGCGTTGAGCCAGTGCTCGACACGCCGCGGCACGCCGTCGAACCGCAGGTTGGGCCAGCGGGCGACGTCACCGGCGGCGACGACGTCGGAGGCGCCGACCACATGGCAGGTCGGCTCGCACAGCACGCCGTCCTCCAGCACGAGGCCGGAGCCGGCCAGCCAGTCCGTGGACGGCATGCTGCCGACCGCGAGGATCACGCAGGCGGCGGTGATGAGCCGCTCGTTGGACAGCACGATCGCGACGCCCTCGGGGCCGGTCGCCCAGTGCCGGATGTCCACGCCGAGCGCCAGGTCGACGCCGTGGCGGCGGTGCAGATCGCCGATGGCCGCGCCGAGCTCGGGGCCGAGCGCCTTGCCGAACAGCGTCTTGGACCGGCCGATGATGGTGACGTCCCGGTTCATCTCACGGCAGCTGGAGGCGAACTCGCAGCCGGTGAAGCCGGTGCCGATCACCACGACGCGACCCTTGGAGCGGGTGAGCGTCTCCTTGATCGCCATGGCGTCGTCGAGCGTGCGCAGGGCGTGCACGCGCGGGTCGTGTCGGGGTGCGCCGGCCAGGTGTCTGGCCTCGACCCCGGTGGCAATCATCAGGCCGTCGTATTTGAGCTCCTCGCCGCCGGGCAGGTGCACGACGTGCCGCCCGTGGTCCAGCTTGTGCGCCCGGGTCCTGGTCCGCCAGATTGCGTCGATGTCGTGGTACGCGGGGAAGAACAGGTCCTTGGTGGCCAGCTTGCCCGTCACCAGCTGCTTGGACAGCGCCGGCCGGTGGTACGGCTTGTGCGGCTCGTCGCCGACGATCACGATCTCGCCGTCGAACTTCAGCTCGCGCAGCCGCTCGGCGGCGCGCAGCGCGGTCAGCCCGGCGCCGACGATGACGATTCGTTCCATCCTGCCGCTCACAGTTGCTCCCCGGACAGCTGGATCGCACGCATCGGGCAGGCCATCGCGGCGGCGCGGGCCTGGTCGGCGTACTCGGGGATCACCTCGGTGACGTAGCGCAGCCGCTCGTCCTCGGTCAGTTCGAACAGGCTCGGGGCCTCGTACTGACAGGTGCCGTAGAGGTGACAGCGACCGTTGTTCACGCTGATGGTCAGGGAGCTGCCGTGCAGAGCGCGACGAGGACTCATCGGGCCAGCAGTCCTTTCTCAAGAGGCGGGTTCGGGGTAACCGCGTGGCGGACGGGGCGGGACGTTCGGGGGGATCCCGCTAACCGCCGCTGAGCACTCCTGCTCCGACGAGGTTCTTGCTGGGGACGAAGCGGAGCACGGCCAGCACGACGGTCGGAATCATCAGGGTCAGTCCGCCGAGCCAGACGATGGACAGGTGACCGTTGGCGACCGCGCCGAGCCAGGAGTGCACGATGGTGATGCCCACCGCTATGTAGGCCATCTGGTGGAAGCGCAACCACCTCCTGTACACGAAGAACTTGACCAGCCCCGTCGAGATCAGGATCGCGGTCATCACCTCGAGCCCGAGGATGCCGAACGCCCAGCGCAGCTGGCCGCCGTCCAAGATCGGGATGGTGAGGTTGATCCAACTGAAGATCTCGTCGGAATCGGTGAGGAAAAGGAAGCATGCCGCATGCAGCCCGCCGAAGGCGAGCGTGAAGGTCGCCATAACCATGTGGCTGCTACGAACGGCCTGCCGTCCTGTCAGCTTGGTGACCCATCCGGTCGCGGTGAAAATCCCCCAGACCAGGGTCAGGCACATCAACGCATAGGCCAACCGGGCCGAAAGCGCGGCTACCTGTCGCACGCCAGAATCGTGCGCGGAGTGCACTGTCGGCGAAACAATCAACTGCGTCAACGTTATCAACTGCGTCGACACCTCAGACGCCTCCCGGACGGCCGTGATGCTCGGGGTGGTCCGATCGGAGCAGCGGGGTGGGCCGTGTGGTCGCGACCATGCTCCGGGTCGGATGTCCGATTGTCACTTATTGTTGGTCATGGTTAAACAGTTTGTCTGCGGTGACAGCTGCCTCCAGACGTCCGGGGGAGTAATCCGTGCGGCCGAACGGAGTAGCGGTCAGGGTGGTGCAGCGTTTCTGGTTAGCGGAACTAACGAATTCGGTTGTCTATGTCCTTGTAGAAGTTGGTGTGAGCGTCACACCGGCGGGCAGGTAGTTCGACACCAAGGGTGTTGACTTCGGTGGCGGACGCATGGTTTCTCCTGCCCGGTTGACCGATTCCCAACCGGATGGAACCGGTTCCTGAAATCCTTTTTTCCGTGCCGCCGGACCCGGTCGGCGGGTGGTGAGCCCGGCCACCAGGCGGTGGAACTCCCGCGGCCGGTCGACGGTGGTCAGCCCGACCAGTCCGTCCTTCCGTGCCGACGCGAGGCTGCCCGGGCCGAGTCGCCCGTGCTCGCCGCCCAGCTGCGGCTGGCCCGCGACCTGCACCCTCATCCGGTGCTGCTCGGTCCAGAACCGCGGCATCGGCGCGAACGCCGGCGCCCGCGACGGTCCCAGCAGCAGGTTCTCCGCCGCCGCCCGGCCCATCTCGACCGCGTTGAGCCAGTGCTCGACCCGCCTGGGCACGTCGTCGAACCGCAGGTTCGGCCAGCACGCCACGTCACCGGCCGCCACCACGTCGGCGGCGCCGACGACATGGCAGGTCGCCTCGCAGTACACGCCATCACGCTCGTGGTGCGGGATCTTGGAGCCGCGCAGCCACGACACCGCCGGCAGGCCGCCGACCGCGATGACGACATGCCCGGTGACCAGCACCTGCCCGTCGGACAGGTGGACCGCGATGCCGTTGTCCGCCGGCAGCCAGTGCAGCACCTCGACGCCGAGGACCACACCGACACCCTTGCTCTGGTGCAAACGGGTGACACCGTCGCACACCTCGGGCGGCAGCGCGCCGGCCATCAGCGCCGGCCCGTCGGTCACGATCGTCACCCGCCGCTTGAGGGCGCGGATGCTGGCCGCGACCTCGCAGCCGGTGAAGCCGCCGCCGATCACGACGACGGACTCCTTGTCCGCGGACAGCGCCTCGCGAAGCCGCGTCGCGTCGTCGAGGGTGCGCAGCTGGTGCACGCGCGGGTCGTTGACGGGAGCGCCCGGCAGGTGCCGGGACTCCATTCCGGTGGCAATCACCAGACCGTCGTAGGCGAGCTGTTCGCCGCCGGGCAGCGCGAGCACGCGCTTGCCGGTGTCGACGCCGCGAGCCGCGGTGTTCAGCCGCCAGCGCGCGTCGACCTCGGTGTAGGCGGCCAGCGTCAACTGGTCGGCCTGCACTTTCCCGGTCAGCAGCTGCTTCGACAGCTCAGGACGGTGATAAGGACGGTGTGGCTCGTTGCCGACCATCACCACCTCACCCTCGAACCTGAGTTCACGCAGCCGTTCAGCGGCTCTCAAGCCCGCCGCTCCAGCCCCTACTACGACGATGCGATCTCGTCGGTTCACCGACTACGTCCTCGCTCACCGCGTGGTGTCCGCCACGCCGGCCCCGACCGCACGTGTGATCCAGCAAACCGGCACATCGGATCGCGCTCCGATAGCCGTTAGGTAACAGTTTGTCGGTCAGGGGCGTGGTGGCTATCGACTGTTCGGGGCAATGCCTTCGGTGAAGGGACCTGTTACCGGCCGGAACGGTTACGCCCCGTCAATCTCCCGATGGCCCCATGGGTGGCATCGGCCGGGAACGGTGAGTCACGGAGCACCTCTGCCAGCGTGACCGAACCGGCGGCGAGGGCCCGCGCGAGCTCGACGACGGCGGCGATGTCGGCCCGCTGCGCGTCGACGAACGCCGCGTCGACCGGGTCGCCGTGTCCCGGCACGACGACCGTGTCCGGACCGGTCAGTTCGAGCAGTCCGGCCAGCGCCGTCGGCCAGGACGCCGGGAACGAGCCCTCGAACGCCGGCGGGGCGCCGTTCTCGACCAGATCGCCGGCGAACACCACATCGGCGTCCGGCACGCGCAGCACCAAGTCGTTGTCGGTGTGCCCACGGCCGAACTGTGCGATCTCGACGACTCGGCCGCCGAGGTCGACCGTCGTCGGCGCTGACACCACCGTGTCCGGCAACACGATCCGGGTGGCGCGGATGGCCTCGGCGATGTCCGGTCGGTTCTGCGCGGTGTAGTGCGCTGACCACTTCTCCTTGTCTTCGGCACTGTCGATGACGAGTTCGTCGACACAGTTCGGATGCGCGAGCACCGGACAGGGCAGGAACGCCTGCGTGCCGAAGGCGTGGTCGAAGTGCGAGTGCGTGAGGACAACGGTCCACGGCAGCGGCGTCACGGCGCGGACTGCCGCCGCCCACTCGCCGCCCTGAACCTCGTCACCGCCGGTGTCCACCACGAGGCAGGCGTCCTCGCCGACGACCAAGCCGAGTGACAGGTCCAGCTCCTCGTGCCGGCGGACGTGCACTCCGTCGGCGACCTCGATCCAGCGCGCGCTCATGTGGACAGTTTGTTGGTCAGCACTCCGCCGCGGAGCACCGGTGCGCACGAACTGCTGCCGACCGCCGCGGCCAGCTCGACGTCGCCGACGTGCCCGGCGGCCGTCAGCTCACGGCCGGATGCGCAGCCGTGGAGAAGTTCGACGACATTCTCGACTTCGTGCGAAAAGCAGCTCGCCGCCAACCTGGTCTCGGGCGACGCACTACTGGAGTTCGTCGCCAGCAGTGCGGCGGCGACGGCGCCCGCGCCGAGCAGATCCTCGATGCCGGGACGCAGCGGGCCGGTAGTGACGCCCCAGCGCTCGCCGGCCGGCACGATGCCGATCGGCCGTTCGCCGGCGAACTTGTCGACTTCGCGCGCAACTGACTCGGCGTTGCGCAGACAAGCGGCGAACACAGTCACGCCGGCGGCTGCCGCCTGCACGCACAACGCCGCCCCATTGGGTGACGGCAGCGCGAGCAGTGTGTCGGCCGGCAGGTCGAGCAACGATGACGGACGGAGCGTCCACTTCTGGTCGCCGGCGACGATCGCGCCGGCCGACCGAGCGGAGGACATCGCGCGCATATCTCCTCTTCGCACGGGAACCACCCGGCCGCCGCGGTTCAGCGCGACGTCGACCGCGGTCGTGAAGGACAGCACGTCGACGACGACCAGAACCGCGCAACTGGACGCCAGCGCCGCGACGCCGTCCGCACCCCACTCCAGCCGCAGTCGGTATCCGTCCTGCCGGAAGACGTCGTTGTTCACCCGACGGAGTGTGGCGTGCACCTCACGTACCGGCAGCTGAATTGCTCCCCGCCGCCCACCGAATGGCAGACTCTGACCGTGCGCGTCTACCTGGGTTCCGACCATGCCGGCTACGAGCTGAAGTCCCACCTGGTCAAGCACCTCGCGGCCAGCGGACACGACGTGGTCGACGTCGGCCCCGCCGCCTATGACCCCGAGGACGACTACCCGGCCTTCTGCATCGCCACCGCCAGCCGGGTGGTCGCCGACGAGGGCAGCCTCGGCGTCGTGATCGGCGGCTCGGGCAACGGCGAGCAGATCGCCGCGAACAAGGTGCCGGGCGCGCGGGCGGCGCTGGCGTGGAACACCGAGACGGCGAAGCTGTCCCGCGAACACAACAACGCCCAGGTCGTGGGGATCGGCGCACGCATGCACAGCGTCGAGGAGGCCACCGCGATCGTCGAGGCGTTCCTGGCCACGCCGTTCTCCGGCGCCGAGCGCCACCAGCGCCGCATCGACATCGTGGCCGAGTACGAGCGGACCGGCGTCGCGCCGGAGTTGCCGACCGCCTGATGCCGGAAGGTCACACGCTGCACCGACTCGCCCGGCTCCATCAGCGCCGGTACGCCGGGGAGAAGGTGCAGGTCAGCAGTCCACAGGGCAAGTTCGGTGGCGCGGAGTCGGTCGACGGGCGCGTGCTGGTGAGGGCCGAGGCCGTCGGAAAGCACCTACTGCACCGGTACGGGCCGGACGCGACCGTGCACGTCCATCTCGGCCTGTACGGGACGTTCACCGAGTTTCCGCGGCCGGAGCCGGCGGTCACCGGCATGGTCCGGATGCGCATGCTCGGCGAAACCCATGGCACGGATCTGCGCGGCCCGACTGCGTGCGAACTGCTCACGGACGACGAAGTCGACGCGTTGTTCGCCCGGCTCGGGCCGGACCCGCTGCGTCGGGACGCCGATCCGGAGCGGTCGTGGCGGCGGATCTCGAAGTCGCGGGTGTCGATCGCCGCGTTGCTGCTCGACCAGGCCGTGTTGGCCGGCGTCGGCAATGTCTATCGCGCCGAGGTGCTGTTCCGGCACGGCATCGACCCGATGCTGGCCGGCAGGCAGCTCGACCGCGAGCAGTGGGACTCGATCTGGGCCGATCTGGTCGAGCTGATGAAGTACGGCGTCAAGGTCGGCCGGATCGACACCGTCCTTCCGGAGCACGACCCGGAGGTGACGGGCCGGGCACCACGACAGGACCGGCACGGCGGCGAGGTGTACGTCTACCGCCGCGCCGGTCAGCCCTGCCTGGTCTGTGGAGCTCCGGTGCTCACCAAGGACCTGGGTGGCCGCAACCTTTATTGGTGTCCTACCTGTCAGCCGGCCTGATCGCGGGGGTGCGGGTCGCCCGAGGCCCATGGCCGGCATGGGCAGCGGCGCGAGTGCGGTAGGGCCCGAGAATCAGCGGGGCCCGAGAAGCTGCGGCGTCTGGGGGACTGCGAGGCCCGAGACGCAATGGCGCCCGGGGCAGTTGCTCCCGGGCACCGGCACTGCGCGCTCTATGTCAGCGACCTTGGTCAGCGGTCGCGGTCACCAGTTGTCGCCGCCGCCACCGCCCCAGTCGCCGCCGCCACCCCAGTCACCACCGCCCCAATCGCCGCCGCCGCCGCCGTCCCAGCCGCCCTGGTCGCCGCCGCCCCAGTCGCCGCCACCCTGGTCGCCGCCGCCTTGGTCGCCGCCGTCCCAACTGGCCTGCTGACCCTGGTCGCCGCCGAAGTCGCCGAAGCCTTGGCCGCCGTCGAAACCGCCGCCGTCCCAGCCGCCGCCGGCATCCCAGCCACCTGCCGCGTACGGGATGCTGTGCATGCCGGAGAACATGGCGTTGAACAGCAGCCCGGCGCCGATGCCCCAGGCGCCGGCGACGAGCGCGGGCTTCCACCACGGCTCGCTGTACCAGCCTTGCGGGACCGGCCGGCCGGCGACGTAGCCGCCGGGGTAGTAGTGCGGAGTGCCCGTGCCGGGCTGCGCCGAGGCCTCGTACTCGTGGCCCTCCACTTCGACCCGGCGATCGCCGTCGACCTTGCCGGCGCGGCTCTGGCCGTTGAGGTCGGGCAGCTCGGGGCCGGGGTCGAGGCCCATGGCCGAGCGGGCGGCCCGCACGTAGTACAGGCCTTCCTGCGCGGTCTGGGTGACGAGCCGGCACTGCTCGGTGGTGCGCGCCTGTTCCATCTGCGAGCCGGCGGCGTTGTAGCGCTCGCCGGCGTCGGCCAGCGCCTGCTTGGCGGCGTCGTTGGTGCCGGTCAGGTTGAGCACCTGGCCGCCGAGGCGCTCCACCCAGCGGCGGGCGTCCGCCTTGGCGTCATCGAGGCGCTGGCCGTTCGCCGCGCGCTGACGCATCACGACTACGGCTACGCCGATGATCACCACCAGCAGGATCACGACGAGCAACGCGGTCACTGTGCCTCCCGGGCTCCAACGAGGGTGAATCCGTCGCAAACGGACAACGGGAAAGCTACCGGCTGGGTTCCTGGCGGGCCGGGCGACCGGTGTGACCCGACGGACAGCTACTTCTTGGTCGCGCCCGGCGATCGCCCGGCCCAGTAGGCGCCGAGCATGCCGACCGTGACCACTGCGACGAGGTAGAAGCCCATGCCGTTCCTCCTTGACCAAGTGGCTACGTCACGGCAACGAGCCCGCGCGCGGCGGGAGTTCCGGCTCCTTCCTGTCGGTTCGCTGTCGATCATCCGGCTGGTGGTCAGAAGACCTCGGGGCAGTGCGGCTGGGCGTCGCCGGCGAAGGCCCTTGAGGCGGCCCGGGCCTTGCCCGGCGTGAGTTCATGGATGCGTTGCGCGGCAACGAGTTGCTGCACGGTCGTGCCACCGAGGAACACCGCGCCCAGTTCACGGACGTCCAGCGCCAGATCTGGCTCGGCGTCGGTGCGGGTGGCCGTCGCGGGGCCGTCGGCCTCGGCGACGAGCCGCCAGCTGCCGGCGTTCCAGGGACACAGGGTGTCCTCGACCGCCAGCACGACGTCGACCGGCGCGGAGTACGCGCGCAGCGGCAGCGCCCGGTCGATGTCGATGATCCGCGCCCACAGGCCGTCGCTGACCTGCCGGGCGTTGTCGGTGGCGTCCTTGAGCATGTGGATGATCGGGTCGTCCGCGGCGGCCTCGGCTCGGACGGTCGTGGTCAGGTCGAGGTCGAGCAGGTAGCGCCACAACGCCGCGTACGCCTGCGGTGTGGTGCCGAGGATCTCGCGGGCGTAGACCTCGTGCTCGGGCTTGCGGGTCTCCCACTTCTTCCTGACCTGATAGACGGCATAGCCCTCGGGATGGATGGCGTAGCGCCATTTCGTGGCGTTCTCGTTGCGCAGCTCGGCCTCGTTCTGGGCCAGGAAGGCCTGCCACGAGGCCTTGGTGCGGTCGACCCAGCCGGCGCGCGTCGGCGCGACCTTGCTGTGCAGATGGTGCATCAGCGGCAGGGCGGTTTCCTTGTCCACCTCACGGATACGGCCGTCGCTGATGTCCACAGTGGACTGGAATTCGGCGCCCCTCGGCACGGCGAAGAAGGCGCGGTGACCGGCGAGCCCGTAGCCGAACCGGCCGTAGATGTCGCCCTCGGAGGCGTACAGCGCGGCGAAGGCGTCACCGGTTCCGTGCTGGGAATGCAGCTGCGCCCGGATCAACTGGCCCATCGCGCCTCGACGCCGGTGGTCGGGCGCGACGGCGACGCAGGAGATCGCGGCGACCGGGTGCGGGCCGGTGCCGGGCAGCGTCATGCGTTTGCTGAGCATCGTGGCGCCGCCGACCAGCTCGTCGCCGTCGAAGGCGCCGTGCGTGCGGTGCGGCTCGACCAGGTCGATCTCGGCGGCGACGTCCTCGGGGACCGGGTCCTCCAGGAAGGCGCGGAAGACCGTGCCGATGAACGCCGGGATCTCCTCGGCGGTGAGTATGCGGGTCACCAGCGGCGATGCGGACATAGCGACTTCGTACGCCGGTTCGCCGGTGGGCGCGAGTCGATTTCCATGACGCCCGAGGTAATCGACCAGGGCTCCGCCCGCTGTCAGGATTGGGAAACCGAAGCGGGACAAGGAAAGGAACGGTCGAGATGACGGAGACCAACGCGGTCGTGCGGCGCTACGTGGAGATCTGGAACCAGCCCGATGGCGCACTGCGGGCCAAGGCCGCGGCCGAGCTGCTCACCGGCGAGTGTCGGTTCGTCGACCCGATCGCCGATGTGACCGGGCCTGACGGGCTGGCGGCGGTCATCGGCGGCGTGCACGAGCGGTTCCCGGGCCATCGGATCCGCCCGATCGGGGAGGCGGACAACCATCACGACGTGTTGCGGTTCAGCTGGGAGCTCGTGCCCGACGGCGGCGGCGAGTCCGTGGTGATCGGCACCGACGTGCTGACGCTGACCGGGGACGGACAGGTGGAGGCGATCAGCGGCTTCTTCGACAAGGTGCCCACGGCCTCATGACACGGGAAACGGCTGTGGGCCACGGGAATCCCGTGGCCCACAGCCGTTGTCGTGGTCCTACTTGGCGTCGACCAGCTCCGGCTGCTCGGCGTCGACGGCCTTGCTCCGCTTGGCCTCGCGGCGGTTGCGGAACCGCTCCTTGGTGTTCTCCACCATGGTGTAGAGCGTCGGCACCAGCAGCAGCGTGAGCAGCGTCGAGCTGACCAGGCCGCCGATCACCACCACCGCGAGCGGACGGGAGATGAACGCCCCGCTCTGCGTCAGGCCCAGGGCCATCGGCAGCAGCGCGAAGATCGTCGCGGCGGCGGTCATCAGGATCGGGCGCAGCCGTCTACGACCGCCCTCCACCACCGCGTCGGCGATGCTCATGCCGTCCTGGCGATATTTGTTGATCAGGTCCATCAGCACGATCGCGTTCGTCACCACGATGCCGATCAGCATCAGCACGCCGATCAGCGACGGAAGGCCGAGCGGGATGCCGCTGATCAGCAGCGCCGCGATGGCGCCGGTGGCGGCGAACGGGATCGACACCAGCAGCACCAGCGGCTGCATCAGGCTGCGGAACACCGCGACCATGATCAGGAAGACCAGGGCGACGGCGACCGCGAGCGCGATGCCGAGGTTGCCGAACGCGTCGCTCTGCTGCTGGGAGACGCCGCCGATGCTGTAGCTGGCGCCGGCCGGCAGCTTGGTGTCCTTCAGCTTCTGGCTCAGCTCGGTGCTGATCGTGCCGGTGTTGGCGCTGTCGGCCGTGCCGCTGACGGTGGCGCTGCGCGCCCCGGCGATGCGCTTGATCTGCGTCGGGCCGTTGGTCTGCTGGACCGTGGCCACCGAGTCGAGCCGGACCACGCCGGTCAGGCCCGGCAGCGGCAGCGCCTTGAGCGCGTCCAGGTCGGCCGGCGCGGTTCCGGTGCGCAGCACCACGTTCTCCGACGTGCCGTTCAGGCTCAGCTGCCCGATCTGGCTGCCGGCCAGCTGGGCCTGCACGGCCTGGCCGATCGTCGAGTCGCTCAGGCCCTGCTTGGCCGCCAGCTGGCGGTCGACCGAGACCTGCACCTCCGGGGCGCTGTTGACCAGGTCGCTCGTGACGTCGGTGACGCCCGAGATGCCGGACATGGTCTTCTGCACGGCGTCCGAGGCGGTGCGCAGCACGTTCTCGTCCGCGGCGTTCACCACGACCTGCAGGCCGCTGCCGCTGAAACCGCCGCCGCCCTGGGCGCCGACCGTGATCTTGCCGGCGTCCGGCAGCGCGTCCAGCTTGTCCCGCAACGCGTTCTGCACGGTGTCGAGATCGGCGCCGTCCTTGATGGTGATGGCATAGCTGGCCTTGGACGTGCCGCTGTTGCCGCCGAAGCCGAGGAAGCCGCCGCCCGAGCCCACCGTGACCTGGTAGGTGTCGATGCCGTCGACGCCCTGGATCGCCGTCTCCACGCGCTTGGCCGCCGCGTCCGTGGTGGCCAGGCTGCTGCCGACCGGCAGCGTCTGCGAGACGTTGACGGTGTTCTCGCCCGAGCCGTCCAGGAAGTTGGTCTTCAGGCCCGCGCCCATCGCCAGCGTGCCGAACAGCACCAGGACCGCGATCAGCACGGTCGTCCAGCGGCGGCGGGTGGCGAACCGGATGACCGGGACGTAGATCCGCTGCAGCGGGCTGCGCAGCTCCTTGCGGACCGCCTCGTCCGGATCGGTGCCTTCCTTGGCGGGCTTGAGGAACCAGTACGCCAGCACCGGCACGATGGTCAGCGCGACCAGCAGCGACGCCAGCAGCGCCACCGTGACCGTCAGGCCGAACGGCGCGAACAGCTCGCCGACGAGGCCGCCGACCACGGCGATCGGCGCGAACACGGCGACCGTGGTCAGCGTCGACGCGGTGACCGCGCCCGCGACCTCACGGGTGCCGTCCAGCACGGCGCGTTTCTTGTCCTCGCCGTAGCTGAGATGGCGTTTGATGTTCTCCAGCACCACGATCGAGTCGTCCACGACCCGTCCGATGGCGATGGTCAGGCCGCCGAGGGTGAGCAGGTTGAGCGAGGTCTTGGTGGTCCACAACACGATCAGCGCGATGAGCACCGACAGCGGGATGGACACCGCCGTGACCAGAGTGGAGCGCACCGAGAGCAGGAAGATCAGGATCACCAGCACCGCGAAGGCCAGGCCGAGCAGGCCCTCCTGGGTCAGGCCCTCGACCGCCTGGTTGACGGCGGGCGCCTGGTCCTGGATCACCGTCAGCTTGGCGTTCTGGCCGAGGTCGGTCTGCAGCTGGGAGATCTTGTCGCGGACCTGCTGGGAGATCTCGACGGCGTTGCCGTCTGGGGTCTTGGTGACCGAGACGCCCAGGCTCTCCTTGCCGTTGGTCCGGGTGATCGAGGTCGCCGGCGCGAGATCTTCGGTCACCTGGGCGACGTCGCCCAGCTTGACCGGCTGCGGCGCGGGACGGCCCGGCACGGACGGCGTCGTCGGCGCCAGGTAGAGGTTGCGCACATCGTCCACGGAGGACAGTCGCTGTCCGATCTGGACGGTCAGAGTCTGATTGCCCGGGCTCAGCGTGCCGGCCGGCGTCGGGGTTCCGTTGGCGCGCAAGGCCGTCGTCACCGCGGTGGCGCTCAGGCCGGCCGTGGCGAGCTTGGCGTTGTCGAGCGTGATGGTGACGACCTTGTCCCGCGCGCCGGTCACGTTGGCGTCCCGGACGCCGGTGATGCCCTGGAGCTCCGGCAGCACCGTGCTGGTCAGCTTCGCGGCCAGCTGCTGCTGGTCGGCGTCGGAGGAGGCGGCGAGCACGATCACCGGCAGGTCGTCGGTGTTGCCGACGATCACGTTCGGCTTGACGTTGGCCGGCAGCTGCGCGGCGATCTGGTTGACCGCCTGCGACATCTTGTTGACCGAGTTGTCGAGGTTCGTGCCGAAGTCGAACTGCACCGTCACCGAGGACGAGCCCTGGCTGGAGGTCGAGGTCAGCTGGGTCTGACCGGGCACGCTGCGCAGCGCGTCCTCGATCGGCTTGGTGACCTGGTCCTGGACGATCTCCGGGGAGGCCCCCGGGTACTGTGCGACCACCACCGCGGCCGGGAAGGACAGCGACGGCAGCAGCTGTCTCTGCAGTGACGGGATCGCCCACGCGCCGAAGCCCAGGGCGATGAGCGCCACCAGGGCCACCAGGCTGCGGTTGGCGAGGCTGAGTCTGGTCAGGAAGGTCATGGCAGCTCTCTGCGGAATTGGTTAGCCTTGTCCTAATATTTGGCCCAAGGCTAACAGTGCGACCGGCCTGGTCGCTGATACTTCTCTCAGGTTCGAGGGGATCGCTGGAACTGCTCCCGGGCCGTCACAGCGGCGTGACGAAGGGTGATCGGTAACCGTTCATGGAGGACAAGGACCAGCTCATCGCCAGCATCACCGCGGCACAGCGGTCGATGGGCCGGCTCTTCGGCGCCGCGCGGACCAACCCCCTGATGTCGCTCAACCTGACCATGCGGCAACTCAAGGTCCTGCTCACGCTGGCTCGACGCGGTCCGCTGCCCGGGCACGTGCTGACCGCCGAGATGGGCGTGAGCCTGGCCACCGTCACCGGTATCGTCGACCGGCTCGCCGCCCAGGGTCTCGTCTCCCGCCGCGAGGACCCCACCGATCGTCGCGTGCGTCTGCTGGAGCTCACCGCCGAGGGGCGCAAGCTCGTCGGCGGAGTCATGGACGCCGGCAGCGCGCAGTACCGCCGTCTGCTCTCGCGTCTCGAAGTGGACGAACTTCGTCTGCTCGACACGCTTGTCCGTCGCATGGCCGAGATCGCCGACGAGGAGTTCCCGGAGTCCGGCTCACAGTGACGTGTCGGCACGAGATGTGTGAATCGCTCGGTTTCGGCAAAACGGTTGTGAACCGAGTTCACAGGCTTTCTGCTGCGAGCGGCCCAGTCGCGGCGTCCGTTCGGATCTGACACGGCTGTCATCGCTGGTCTGTCCGAGTGGAAGGAGACCTCGGTCACGCAACGGGATGTGGTTGACCGTGTACGAACCGTCGTGATGCCCGTTCGCGGGCGTCGACCCGGTCCAGGGCGACGGAGGGGAAACCTATGCGGCATACGGACGGTGGTCGTCGATCTGCGTGGTTGCGGAGAACACCGGCGGTGCTGGGTGTCGCGGCGGTGGTGGTGGCGGGCCTGACTCCGGCGGCGGAGGCGGCGCCGGTGACCAGCGCGGACACCACACACACGGTGACGCTGGTG
Source organism: Kutzneria sp. NPDC051319 (assembly GCF_040682195.1). NCBI lineage: Bacteria > Bacillati > Actinomycetota > Actinomycetes > Pseudonocardiales > Pseudonocardiaceae > Kutzneria > Kutzneria sp. NPDC051319. The sequence goes on from NZ_JBFBAM010000009.1 coordinate 15,369, forward strand.
ACGGGCGACCGAGTGGTGGTGCAGGACGTCGGCGGCCTGCAGACGGCGACGGTGCTGCCGAGGCCCGGCTCGGCGGGCGACTTCGTGAACCAACGCATCGACGGCGATCTCTACGTGGTGCCGGCGACAGCCCTGCCGTACCTGGGCAGTTCCCTGGACCGGTCGCTGTTCGACGTGTCGGCGCTGATTCGGGACGGCGTCACGGACCAGGTGCCGGTGCAGGTGGACGGCAGTGCGCCAGGAGTGTTGGCGGGCAAGGTGACGGCGAAGTCGGGGGCGGCGTTCGGGGCTGCGCTGGCGGCGCAGGCCGGACGGGACGCCAAGAACCACTTCGCCACCCGCGGCCCGCTGTTCGGCACGGCGAACCAGGTTCGGTTAGCCGCGCCCGGGGCGCCGCAGCAGGTGCACCCGAACTTCCCGATGCACACGGTCCGGATCCTGACCGTCAACGGCGCGAACACGCCGGTGGACGCGTCCCTCGGCGTCATCAACACGAACGACAGCCGCAACTTCAACGCCTTCCCCTACAGCACGGCGGGCGAGGCGCGGGTGAGCGTGCCGTCGGGCGACTACGGCGTGGTGGCGTGGTTCCCGACGTTCGACGCGGCCGGCCAGGTGACGTCGGTGCGGGTGGTGGCGCAGGACTTCGCCGTCACAGGCGACCAGACGGTCACCATCGACGGCAGCAAGGCGACGTCGGAGATCTCGGTCAGCACGCCGAAGCCGTCGAACCTCACCTCGGAGACGCTGGAGTACTTCCGCAGCGCCCAGACCATGGGGTCGCAGGGCTACGCCTTCGCGGTCGGCAACGGCAAGGCCTATGTCGCGCCGTCGGCGCCGACGAAGGTCGGCGGCTTCCACTTCAACGTGCAGACGCACAGCGAGTCCCCGGCCGGCACGGCCAGCCCCTACAGCTACGACCTGAAGATCGACAATGACGGGGCGCTGGGCGCGAACCAGCACTACAAGGTGACCGCGGACCAGTTGGCGACGCTGAAGGAGAGCTACTACAGCGACAAGCCCGGCCGGTTGGAAGGCGCGTCGCGGATCATCTTCCTGCCGTACGAGGTCTTCGGCTTCGGCCAGTTTTCCCCGTTGACGGCCCCGTTGCAGCGCACCGAATACGTGCTCGGCGGCCCCGGTCTCCTCTACGACGACGCGGTGCTGGCTGGCATGGCCACCGGCGGCGGCTTCACCGCGGGCGGCTTCCTGAACTACGCGGCGAAGACGACAACGCCGGTCGAGTGGCATCGCGGCCCGTTGGCCCCGGGCCTGACCGTGCCGTCGGCGGGCACGACCTCGTGGTTCTGCTCGGCCTGCCGGCGTGACGACACGATCCGGGTCGCGCTGACGCCGGTACTGGACAGCGACGGCCACACCCTCTACCTCGACGCGCCGACCACGGGCACCGTCTCGACCTCGCATTTCCAGCTGCTTTCGGGCGGCAAGGCGCTGATCGACGGCAAGGACGTCACTGGCGGCGAAGCCACGGCCCCGGCGGCGCAGGCCGACTACAAGATCGTCTACGACCAGACGCGGACCGCGCCGTGGTTCCACCAGTCCACGGTCAGCCACAGCGAGTGGACGTTCGGCTCGGCGCACTCGGGCGCGCAGACCGTGCCGGCCGGCTGGGCGTGCGACCCGGTCACCGGCAAGGCGACCGACTGTTCGGCGTTGCCCCTGGTCACGGCGTCCTACCAGCTCAAGGCCGGCCTCGACGGCAACGCCGCGGCCGGACCGGACCAGGTCGTCGTCGCGTTCGGGCACGCCCCGGGCGGGACCGACCTGCCGTTCCAGAAGGCCGGCATCCAGGTGTCCTTCGACGGCGGCGCGACATGGACGCCGACGTTCCTGGCCGACCTCGGCGGCGGCCGCTACCGGGCGCAGTGGACCAACCCGGCGTCCACGACGGGTGGCGACGTCTCGCTGCGGGTCAGCGCGACCGATGTCGCGGGCAACTCGCTGACCCAGTCCGTCACCAGCGCGTTCTCCGTGCCGGGCGTACAGAGCTGACCAGGGGGACTCACGATGAACCGAATTCGCGTGGCCGTGCTGGCCGGTGCGCTGCTGACGCTCGGACTGCCGGCCATCGCCGGCGCGGCACCCGACACGACGACGCACACGGCGTGCCCGGCGACGGCGGTCTCCACCGCGCCGACGGCGCACTGCTTCGCCCTCTACCGCACCGCGCATTCCTCCGGCGTCAACGCGACGCCCGAGGGCTACGGGCCGGCGGATCTGAGGGATGCGTACAAACTGCCGTCGACCGGCGGCGCGGGGCAGACGATCGCGATCGTCGACGCCTTCGACAATCCCAGCGCCGAGGCCGATCTCGGCCAGTACCGGCAGCAGTTCGGGCTGCCGGCGTGCACGACGGCCAACGGCTGCTTCAAGAAGGTGAACCAGCGCGGGGCGGCCTCGCCGCTGCCTGAGGGCAACGCGAACTGGGGCGTGGAGATCTCCCTCGACCTGGACATGGTGTCGGCGGCCTGCCCCGACTGCCACATCCTCCTGGTCGAGGCGAACACGCCCCTGACGGCCGACCTCGGCGCGGCGGAGGACACAGCGGCGACCTCCGGCGCGAGCGCCGTCTCCAACAGCTACGGCTCCGACGAGTACAACGGCATGGACGTCGACGCCAAGCACTTCCAGCACGCCGGCGTCGCGATTCTGGCCTCCAGCGGCGACTACGGCTTCCAACCGGCGTCGTTCCCGGCGTCGCTGGCCAACGTCATCGCCGTCGGCGGCACCACGTTGGAGAAGGCCGACAACGCCCGCGGTTGGACCGAGACAGCCTGGTCGCGGGCGGGCAGCGGCTGCTCGGCGTGGGTCCCCAAGCCGGCGTGGCAGCACGACGCCAACTGCGGGATGCGGACCGTCGCCGACGTGGCGGCGGTCGCCGACTCGGATCCGGGGCTGGCCGTGTACGACACGTACGGGCTGGGCACGCAGGCCGGCTGGGTCACGGTCGGCGGGACCAGCGCGTCCTCGCCGTTCATCGCGGGCGTCATCGGCCTGGCCGGCGACGGCAGCCGGCTGACCGACGCGTCCTCGCTGTACACGCACGCCGACAAGCTGTTCGACGTGGTCGGCGGCTCGAACGGCTACTGCGGTGACGACTACCTCTGCACCGGCCTGCAGGGTTACGACGCCCCGACCGGCGTCGGCTCACCCAACGGAATCGGGGCGTTCTAGCCCGATCTAGCCTGGCCGGGTGGCTGAATCTCCCATGCTCGGTGTGGTCGCGTCCGGCGCGGGCGGCGTCGAGGGCCTGTTCGAGGGGCTCGTCCGTCCCGCGCTGGACGCCGGCTGGCGGGTCGGTGTCACGCTGACGCCGACCGCCGGCCGGTGGTTCCGCGACGCCGGCCTCGTCGCCGAGATCGAGGAAGCCACCGGCCTTCCCCTTCGCGTCGAATCGCGGCTGCCCGGCGAGCGGAAGCCGCATCCGCCGGTCGACACCTACGTCGTCGCGCCGGCCACCGCCAACACCGTGGCCAAGCTCGCCTTCGGCTTCGGCGACAACCAGGCGCTCACGCAGGTCTCCGAGGCGATCGGCACCGACGGCGTCGAGGTGGTCGTCTTCCCGTGCGTCAACGCCGCCCACGTCCGGCATCCGGCCTGGCCGGGGCACGTCGCCGCGTTGAAGGCCGGCGGTGTGCGCCTGGTCGACGGCGAGGAGGTCTGGCCGTTGAAGGAGCCTCGATCGGGGGAGTGGCACCCGATCCCGTGGCGGGCGGTGCTGGACGCGGTGAACTCGACCCGGCCGTGAGCCGAGCGGGTGACCCCGGACACGGTCACCGTAAGATGATCAGGTGACCTGCTGGGGGCGGCCCGCGTGACGGCCATCGTGGACGGCTCCCGCCACACCCGACCGACCTGGGCCGACGTGCCGGGCCGGGTGCGCGAGGTCATCGAGGCCAAGATCGGCGCGCCGGTGGTGCGCGCGCTCAGCCAGGCCGGCGGCTTCACCCTCGGCCTCGCGTCCCGTCTGCTGCTCGCCGACGGCCGCCGGGTGTTCGTCAAGGCGCTGCCGGCCGACCATCCGCTGGCCGGCGCCTACCGCTCTGAGGCCTCGGTCGTCTCGCGACTGCCGGAGAACGTGCCCTCGCCTCGACTGCTGCACGTCGTCGAGGGACAGTGGGTGGCGCTCGTTCTCACGGACATCGACGGCGGCGAACCGAATCTCCGACCGGGGTCGGGGGATCTCGCCGCGGTCCTGTCGGCGCTGGGCAGCGCGTCGCGGACGCTGACGCCGTGCCCGCTCGACGACGTGCCGAGCGTCCTGGACGACCTGGCCCCGATGCTGTGCGGGTGGACGTCGCTGAGGTCGGCGGCGGCCGGCGACCTCGAACCGTGGGCGCAGGCGAACCTGGATTCGCTGGCCGCGATGGAGACGGCGTGGCAGCCGTGGGCCGAAGGCGACACCTTGCTGCACAACGAGTTGCGGGTGGACAACATGATCCGCCGGGTCGAGGACGGCCGCGTGCTGCTGGTCGACTGGTCCTACCCGTCCAAGGGCGCGGCCTGGCTGGACACCGTGACGATGGTGCCGCAGCTGATCATGGCCGGCCACGCGCCGGCCGACGCCGAGCGGCTGGTGCTCGGCCGTCCTGTGCTGGCGAAGGTGCCGGCCTGGGCCATCACCGGCTTCGCGGCCGCGTTGGCCGGACGGTGGGAGCTGTCCAGCCGGCTGCCGGAACCGACCGGCTGCGTCGGCCTGCGGCCGTACCAGGCGCGGGCGGCCGCCGCCGCGCTGACCTGGATCGTGCACCGGACCCGCTGGTAGGCGTCACCCGTTGCGGGAGCCCACGCAGAACTCGTTGCCCTCGGGGTCCTGTAAGACGCTCCAGGCCATGCCCGGGTACTTGAACTCCTCGACGACCGTCGCGCCGAGTCCGACCAGTCGGGCCACCTCGGCCGGGCGGTCCGGGGCGCCCAGGTCGAGGTGGAGTCTGTTCTTGCCGGCACGTGGCTCGTCGACGCGCTGCAGCCCCACGTCGACATTGCCCTCCGAGGACAGCACCAGCATGTCGCCCTCGTCGACCTCGTGAATGATCTCGGCGCCGAGCGCCGCGACCCAGAACTGCGCCAGCGTGCGGGTGTCGAGGCAGTCAATGGTGATCATGCGGATCCTCAGTGCCATGCGCAGACGGTAATCGGCGGTCGGGGCGATTCCGGCCGTTCCCGGCAACCGGGTGGAAAGCCTGCCCCTGCGTTCTCTACGCTCTGTACTTTCATCGACCCCGCACGAGGAGTCTCAGCCGTGATCACGAGGATGTCGTCGTTGTTCCTGCGCACCCTGCGCGAGGACCCGGCGGACGCCGAGGTGCCCAGCCACAAGCTGCTGGTCCGCGCCGGTTACGTCCGTCGCGTCGCACCGGGCGGCTACTCGTGGCTGCCGCTGGGCCTGCGGACGCTGCGCCGTATCGAGGCCGTCGTCCGCGAGGAGATGAACGCGATCGGCGCGCAGGAGATCCACTTCCCCGCGCTGCTGCCCCGCGAGCCCTACGAGGTCACCAACCGGTGGACCGAATACGGCCCCAACGTGTTCCGCCTCAAGGACCGCAAGGGCGCGGACTACATGCTCGGCCCCACCCACGAGGAGCTGTTCACGCTCACCGTGAAGGGCGAGTACAGCTCCTACAAGGACTACCCGGTCGCGCTGTACCAGATCCAGACCAAATACCGGGACGAGGCGCGGCCCCGCGCCGGCATCCTGCGCGGCCGCGAGTTCGTCATGAAGGACTCGTACTCCTTCGACCTGGACGACGAGGGCCTGGCCCGGTCCTACCAGGCGCACCGCGACGCGTACGTGAAGATCTTCGACCGCCTCGGCCTCGAGTACGTGGTGGTGAAGGCCACCTCCGGCGCCATGGGCGGCTCGGCGTCCGAGGAGTTCCTCGCCGTCGCGCCGACCGGCGAGGACACCTTCGTCCGCAGCACCGAGTCGGACTACGCGGCCAACGTCGAGGCGGTCGTCACGCCCGCGCCCCCGGCGCAGCCGATCGACGGCAAGCCCGAGGCGAAGGTGCACGCCACGCCCGACACGCCGACCATCGCCACGCTGGTCGAGTTCTTCAACAACGCCGGTCTCGGCCGCGAGTTCACCGCCGCCGACACGCTGAAGAACGTGCTGCTCAAGACCCGCCGTCCCGGCGAGGACAAGTGGGAGCTGCTGGCCATCGGCGTGCCCGGCGACCGCGAGGTGGACCAGAAGCGGCTGGAGGCGGCGCTGGAGCCGGCCGAGGCCGTGATGCTCGACGAGGCCGACTTCGCCGCGAACCCCTTCCTGGTCAAGGGTTACATCGGGCCGAAGGCGCTGCTGGACAACGGCGTGCGCTACCTGGTCGACCCCCGCGTGGTCACCGGCACCGCCTGGATCACCGGCGCGGACCAGGACGGCCACCACGTGATGGACCTGGTCGTCGGCCGCGACTTCGTGCCCACCGGCACCATCGACGTGGCCGATGTGCGCGAGGGCGACACCTCGCCCGACGGCAAGGGCACCCTGGTGTCGGCGCGCGGCATCGAGATCGGCCACGTGTTCCAGCTGGGCCGCAAGTACGCCGACGCCTTCGGGCTGGACGCGCTGGGCCCGGACAGCAAGCCCATCCGGATCACCATGGGCTCCTACGGCGTCGGCGTCTCGCGTCTGGTCGCCGTGATCGCCGAGCAGTACTTCGACGACCGCGGCCTGGTGTGGCCCCGCATCGTCGCGCCGGCCGACGTGCACGTGGTCATGGCCGGCAAGGACGACACGGTGCGCGAGGGCGCGGAGAAGCTGGCCGCCGAGCTGTCGGCCGCCGGCATCGAGGTGCTGCTCGACGACCGGAAGGCGTCGCCCGGCGTGAAGTTCGCCGACGCCGAGCTGATCGGCGTGCCGACCATCCTGGTCGTCGGCCGCGGCCTCGCCGACGGCAAGGTCGAGGTCAAGGACCGCGCCACCGGCGAGCGCGGCGACGTCCCCGTGGACGAGGCCGTCGCGCACCTGGTCAAGCTGGTCCGGGGCTGAGCCGTCGTTGAGTTGTCAGCGGCCCGGCGGTGATCAGCCGCTGGGCCGCATCGACGACATGATCTTCATGGCGTCGTCGTCGGTGAGGGCGTTGGGCACGCCCTGGTCGGCGAACAGCACCAGGATCACCGAGCCGGTGTCGGAGGTCTTCACCGCCGCGGTGTAGACCTTCGCGCTCGGCGGCGTGCAGGTGTTGGTGGCCTTCGGCGGCGTGACCTCGGCGACCGACAGCGTGGCCGACACCTTGCCGTCGGAGATCTTGATCTGCTTGGACGGATCCAGCTTCACGTCCGGCGCCTGGCCCGAGTCCGCCTTGTAGGCGACGGTCGCCCAGTGCTTGGCCGTGTCCGGGGCGGACTGCTCGGGGCCCTCGGTGTCGTTCGCGGTGACGGCCGTGCCCGCGCGCACCGAGCCGGCCTGACCGGCGCAGTAGCCCTTCAGGTAGTAGGCCGCGCCGGTGCCGGTGACGAAGTCGCCGTCGGACGGGCCCATGCCGGCGATCTCGTCCGGGTCGTCCTTCGTCCACTGCGCCTTCGGCACGTCATAGGCGACGTTGCGACGGTTGGACACCGCGACCTGCCAGCCCGGCACCCGCGGATCCAACGGTTTGAGGCCGGACGTGGTCGGCGGCGCCGAGGTCTGCGTGCGATCGCCGGCCTGCGGCTGCCCGTTGCGGGTCAGCAGCACGACAGTCGTCACGACGCCGGCCAGCACCAGCACGCCCACCAGCGTCAACACGATGGTCAGCGTGCGGCGGTTGCGCGGCGGCGGACCCTGCGGCGGCTGCTGGTACATGCCGAAGCCGCCGTAGTTGGACTGCTGGTACGGCTGCTGGTACTGGGGCTGCTGCTGCGGCGGCTGGCCCGGATACTGCGGCTGACCGTAGGTGTAGCCGGGGTACTGCGCCTGCTGGCCGTACGGCGGCTGCTGCTGCTGATACCCGGGAACTCCCTGCGGCCCCGAGGAGTCCGGCCCACCGGCCTGGTTGTCCCCGTAGCCCGATCCACCACCGCTTGGCCACGTCACGGCCGCAAACGCTACCGCTTGGGCGGTCTTCTGTCAGACGACCTGCGGCAATAACCCGGTGGGGGTGTTGCCTGCGCGGCGGTCCGGGGTACTACTCGTGCATGGCGACCAGCGAGACCATTCCGGCGGATGTCCCCGAGGTCGACCCGCTCGTGGAGCGGCTGCGGGCCCAGGACGTCGAGGTGGTCGCGCTGTCCTTCGTGGACAACGCCGGCATCGCCCGAGTGAAGACGGTGCCGTTGCCCAAGCTGGCGGCCGCCGCCCGGCACGGCGTCGGGGCGTCGCCGTGCTTCGAGACCTTCTGTTTCGACGACTTCATGGTGAAGGGCCGATTTCTCGGCGGGCCCGACGGCGACCTCCGACTCGTGCCGGATCTGGCCCGGATCGTGCCGCTGGCCGGGCAGCTGGGCTGGGCATGGGCACCGGTGGACAAGTTCCGTCAGGAGGGCGAACGGTTCGAGGCGTGCCAACGGGCGTTCGCGGCGGCACAGGTGGCGGCGGCCGCCGAGCGTGGACTGACGCTGCGGATGGCGTTCGAGACGGAGTGGTCGCTGCTGACCGAGGCCGGCGATCCCGTCTTCCACGGCCCGGCCTACAGCTCGATCCGGCTGGAGCAGATCGCGGATTACAGCCGTGAGCTTATGGCTGTAATGCGAGCGCAGGACCTCGGCGTCGAGCAGTTCCACCCCGAGTACGCCGACGGCCAGCTGGAGGTGTCGGTCGACCACAACGACCCGGTCGGCGCGGCCGACGACGTCCTGCTGGTCCGTCACTCCATCCGGCGAATCAGTCACCTGCACGGGTGGCGGGCGAGCTTCGCCCCGGCGCTCACACCCGACACCGTCGGCAGCGGCGCGCACCTTCATCTGTCCGTTGTGGACCAGTTCAGCGGCGGCAGCGGACCGTTCGGACTGCCGCCGGTCGGCGAGGCGTTCCTCGCCGGCGTGCTGCGTGAACTGCCGGCGCTCATCGCGGTCGGCGCCGGAAATCCCGCCAGCTTCCTGCGCGCGGCGCCGTCCCGGTGGGCGGGCGTGTGGCAGGCGTGGGGGCGGGAGACCAGGGAGTCGGCGATCCGGTTCATCACCGGCGTGACCGGCCTCGGCGCGACGGCGGCCAATGCCGAGGTGAAGTGCTTCGACTCGACCGCCAATCCGTATCTCGTCGTCGGCTCGGTCATCGCCGCCGGTCTCGCCGGCGTCGACGAGGGGCTGCGGCTGCCGCCGCCCATCGGCGGCGATCCGGCCGCACTCGACGAAAGTCAACGCATTGCTGCCGGGGTGCAGAGGTTGCCGGAGTCGCCCGCGGCCGCCGTAAACGCTTTCGCGGCGTCGAAGGTGCTGGTCGCCGCGATGGGGGAGGTGCTGCACGACAGCGTGCTCGCCGTCCGCCGCGGTGAAGCCGAACGGTTCGCCGAGACTTCGCCGGCCGAGTTGGCCGCGCTCACCCGCTGGCGGTGGTAGCGATGGTGACCGACGACCTCGTTCTCGTCGACCAGCACTGCCACGGCGTTGTCGCCGAGGATCTCGACTGCGCACGGTTCAGTGCATTGCTGACGGAATCCTCGATTGCGACGAACTCCTTCGACTCGTTGCTCGGACTGGCCGTCCGCCGGTGGTGCGCGCCGCAGCTCGGACTGCCGGCACACTGCTCGGCCGACGACTATCTGGAACGCCGCGCCGAATGGGGTTGGCGTCGGGTCAGCTCCCAACTGCTCGGCTCCGTCGGCGTCGGGGCGTGGGTGCTGGACACCGGTCTGTCGGAGCCCGGCACGCCGTTGACCGAACCAACCGATTTCGCCGACATCGCTCACGGCGCCACGTACGAGGTGCTTCGTCTGGAGTCCGTCGCCGAGCGCGTCGCCGCCGGCCAGCCCGATGTCGTCGACTTGCTCAATGTCGTCGAAGTCGAGATTCGCGCCGCGATCGAGGCCGGCGCCGTCGGGCTGAAGAGCGTCGTCGCCTACCGGACCGGACTCGATCTGCCGGCCGAGCCGCCGACCGACGTCGAGGTCGCCGCCGCCGCGAGCGCGTGGCTGCGGTGGGGCGGCACGCGGTTGGACGACCCGATCCTGCTGGCCTGGCTCGTGCACCTCGGCGCCCGGCTGAGCGCCGAGCTCCACGTCCCCCTTCAGCTGCACACCGGATTCGGCGACGACGACGTCCGGCTGCACCGCGCCGACCCGGCGCTGCTCGGCGACTTCCTGCACGCCACGAAGTCGACCGGCGCCACCATCGCGCTGCTGCACACCTGGCCGTTCCACCGCAACGCCGGTTATCTCGCGCACGTGTTCCCGCATGTTCTCGTCGACGTCGGCCTCGCCGTCCCCTATGTGGGTGACCGGGCCGGCGCCGTTCTGGCCGAACTCCTGGAACTCGCACCGTTCGCCTCGGTGTGTTTTTCGTCCGACGGCTACGGCCTGCCCGAACTGCACCATCTCGGCGCCACCCTGTGGCGGCGGGCGCTCGGCCGGCTGATCGACGGCTGGCTGGCCGACGACGTGATGACCGCGGCCGACGGTGAACGTTTCGCGTTCAACTTTGCCGCGGGCAACTGTTGCCGTGCGTACGGCCTGACCCCGCCCGGCTGATCCACGTATCCTGCGACCATGTCCGCAGGCACCCAGGCGTCGGAGTCGACGAGCGTCTACCCGAGGTGGCTGGTCGTCAGCACGCTGGTGCTGTCGCTGGCCGGCCTCGCTGTGGCGATCTACATGACGATCAGCCACTACACCGACAACGCCACCCTGGTCTGCCAGGCCAACTCGGTGGTCAACTGCGCGCAGGTCACCTCCAGCCCGCAGTCGGTCATTCTCGGCATCCCCGTGGCCGTGCTCGGACTCGTCTACTTCGTGCCCATGACCGTGCTGTGCTCCCCGTGGGCCTGGCGCTCCGAGCTGCCCGCCGTCCGCTGGCTGCGCCTGGCCGGCGTCGGCGTCGGCCTGCTGTTCGTGGTGTACCTGGTCGCCGTCGAGCTGGCCGTCATCGGCAAGATCTGCGAGTGGTGCACCAGCGTGCACGTCATTACCTTGGCCCTGTTCGCACTCGTCGTGGTGGGTGAATACCGCTCAAGGCCGGCCTAGCCGCTGTTGATCATCGGTAGCGTCCGGAGACGTGGTGTCGGGTCGTGTCTCGGGCACGGTCATTTCGTTCGGCTGCTGCGGCGACGCCTGGTCTGATGCCGGTTCCCGGACGCGGGTCGGCACCGGACAGCAGTGGAACGTCCTGATTCCCATTGTGGACACAGTGGTGCCGGCGACGACCAGCGCGGCCCGCCGGCCCTCCAGTGGTGGGATGAGGATCAGGCCGGCGCGGACGCAGTCGGCCGGCCAGGGCCGGACCCGGTGCGGGACGCAGCACCGCGGCGACGCGGTGATCCGGTGGGAGTTCAGCGAGCAGCCGTAGCAGAAACGTTGGCCAGTAACGAAAGCGGAGCCGGAGCGCCAAGTCCTGCTCCTCGTGCGAGAACACGAGCGTGTTTGCGACGGGTGGGCTGGTGGTGCACTACCAGCCCACCCCGAAACTGGGCCGGCGGTCTACAGCCCGAATGCGAGCAGCACGTGGCCGCGATCACTCGGGTAGGGCGCCATCCAGTAGCCGGTCTGCACATAGACCATGCCGTTGGCCACGATCACGCCGCCGCCACCGGAGATGGCGCCGCCGCGCCCGGGGATGCCGTTCACGCCGTCGAAGTCCCGGACGGTGTCGTAGGTCCACCGCACCTGGCCGGTCCGGCTGTCGAACACCCGCATCTTGCCGTCGGCACTGCCCTCGTAGACGAGGCCGGGCGACGTGGTCACCGCCGGAATGAACGACGGCGTGCACAGGTCCGGGTACTGCGCCGCGCCGCCGGTGGTGCAGCCGTCCGCGGGATTCGGGGTGTGCCAGAGTTCCTTGCCGGTGGCGGGATCGAGGGCGTAGAGCGTGCCGGGGTCGCCCATCATCGTCGCCACGTACAGGCGCTGGCCGTCGAAGCTGGTGCCCCACTGGATGCCGGACAGTCCGCCGTTGGGCATCGGCGTGGACAGCAGCCGCCGCCACACCACCTGGCCCGTGTGCGCGTCGAACACGTGGTAGTAGCCGGCTTTCTGGCCGATGCCGACCATTTCACGGCCGTTGACCGTGAACAGATTGGGTGTTGCGCCGAGGTCCCAGTCCAGCGCCGTGCCCTGTGGCACCGGGCAGTAGCCGTCGGCCGACTGCGGGTCGTTGCACAGCGACCGCCAGGTGTCGTCGGGGGTCACCTGCTGCTTCCACCGCACGTGGCCGTTGGACGTGTTGAGCGCCAGCAGCGTGTCGAAGTCGCCGCCGTGGCCGGTGTAGTTCTGGCCGGTGCCGACGTACAGCGTGTGCGTGCGCGCATCCACCACCGGCGAGCTCCACACGCCGGCGCCGGACGGCTCGTAGCGCGCCGCACCGCTCGGCCACGTGCCGACCTGCTGCGGCGGCGGAACCGTGTAGTAGCGCCACGAAAGCCTGCCCGTGGCGGCGTCGATCGAGTCGACGTGGCCTCGGAACGTGCAGCAGGCCGTGCTCTGGTCGCCCGTGTTCTGGCCGCTGGACGTGCCGACGAAGATGTGGCCCTCGAAGAAGATCGGCGAACTCGTCACCACCGACAGCGGTGTGGCGTCGACCTGGTACTGCCACAGCAGGTGTCCGGTGCGCTGGTCGAGCGCTCGCACGGTGCCGGTCACGTCGCCGAAGTACACGCGACCGGCCGCCACCGACGCGCCGTCCTGCACCGCGTCGTTCGGCGGCAGCTGGTAGGTCCACCGCTTGGCGCCGGATTTCGCGTCCAGCGAGTAGAACCGGCCGTCCTCGCCGCCGAAGTACAGCGCGCCGTCGGCCACCGCGGGCTGGCTGTGCGGGCCGGGCGCGCCCGCCGTCGGATAACTGAACGCCCACTTCAGCTTCAGGTTCCCGACCGTCGTCGGGGTGATGCGGTGCTCGCTGCCGTTGAAGCGCGAACCGCTCAGATCCTTCGTCCACGTCGGCCAATCCCCGGATGCGGCGCCGGCCGAGCTCGTGCCCGCGGTCAGCGTCAGCGCGCAGAGCGCGGCGAGGCCGGCCGCCAAGAACCGTCGTGACATGCAACTCCCTCCCCAGGTCAGCTGTCGGTGTCCATCCCAGCGCGCCGGGTGATCGACCACCAGCGGACGAAGTCGCGGGCCGGAGCGACCTAAGTACTCGTCGGGCCTACTTTCGTAGGTCGCCGGATTCGCGCGGCCACCGGAGGGTAGAATTCGCACGTAAATGTGCCGTTGAATAGAGGAATTGAGATGACGGACGCCGTAGCGCAGGCGAAGCCAAGGGTGCTGTCCGGTATCACCGCGACCGGCAACCTGACCATCGGCAACTACATCGGTGCGCTCAGCGTCTGGGCCGAGGAGCAGGACTCCTACGAGAACTTCTTCTTCATCGCCGACCTGCACGCCCTCACCATTCCCGAGGCGATCAGGGCCGAAGACCTGCGCCGCCGCATCCGCGAGATCGTCGCCCTCTACCTGGCCTGCGGCCTCGACCCCGCCAAGTCCGTGCTGTTCCTGCAGTCCAGGGTGCCCGCGCACGCCAGCCTCGCCTGGATCTTCGACTGCGTCACCCCGGTCAGCTGGCTGGAGCGGATGACCCAGTACAAGTCCAAGTCGCAGGGCGCGAACCCGAGCGCCGGGCTGTTCACCTATCCGGCGCTGATGGCCGCGGACATTCTTCTCTATCAGGCGCAATTCGTTCCCGTCGGCGACGACCAGCGTCAGCACGTCGAACTCTCCCGGGACATCGCCAACCGGTTCAATTCCATGTTCGGTGAGTGTTTCCGGGTGCCGGCCGCGCTGATCCGCAAGAGCGGCGCCCGCATCATGGGCCTCGACGACCCCACGGCCAAGATGAGCAAGAGCAAGGCCGAGACCCACGAGGGCCACGCCATCGGCCTGCTCGACGACCCCAAGAAGATCCGCAAGGCCATCATGCGGGCCGTCACCGACACGGGCACGGCCGTCGACCGCGAGAACCTCTCGCCCGGCGTCAACAACCTGCTCGTGCTGCACGAGGCCCTGTCCGGCGCCACCCGCGAGGCGACGTTGGACCGCTTCGACGGCAACGGCTACGGCACCCTCAAGAAGGACCTCGCCGAGCTCGTCCTCGACAAGATCGCGCCCATCCAGTCCCAGTTCAACGAGATCAGCGGCGACCCCGGCTACCTCGACCAGGTGCTCGCCGACGGCGCCGAGAAGGCCGCCGCGATCGCCGACGCCACCCTCCACCGGGCCATGGAGCTCGTCGGCCTGCGCTGAGCCATTCACCGGCGGCGCACCGGAACCCGGTGCGCCGCCGGCATTGTCGACGGAAACGAGGCTTGAGGTTGAGCACTGCGCACGACCTGACCCACGGCCGGCGCGCGGCCACCGCCACCCGCCGTGGCGTCCGTGACTACAACATGGACGCCGCCGCGCTGTTCCAGGCGTCGACAGGTGTCGCCGTGGCCGCCATCGTCGACGGCATCGGCAACGACCCCGGCGGCGCCGCCACCATGCGGCTGTTAGCGGAGAGCGCCGTGCGCGTCGGCGCCACCAAAGGCGCCCTCGCGGGCGTGCTCGCCGCGGCCGCGCTCGTCGAAGACCCCGGCATCAACCCCCACATGCCCGACGGCGTCATCGTGCTCGCCCTCGCCGTGCCCGGACGGCCCACCCACCTCGCGTGGGTCGGCGACTCCCACGCCTACGGCTGGGACGGCACCCGCCTGCACCTGCGGACCGACCCCCACACCATGGGCGCCTACCTCCGCGGCAACGGCGTCGCCGACCTCGCGCCCCTGCACGACGCCTGGGTCCGCGTCACCCTCTCCAGCGCCACCGTCACCAACGTCGCCGTCTCCTCCGTGCCGCCCGACGAACTCGTGCTCCTCGTCAGCGACGGCCTCGACTCCGTCCCCCACGACGAGCTCGAAGCCCTCGTCCGCGAACACCAGGACGACCCCAACGCGCTGGCCGACGCCATCGTCGCCGCCGCCCGCGAAACCGAGGACGGCTACCGCGACGACGCCACCGCCCTCGTCCTCACCACGCGATGACTGTGGCGCGGAACACAATCGGGGCTCAGATGAGCCGGATCCGGTCCACCGGCGGCAGCGAAGTCGGCATCACGTCCGTGACCCACGCGTACTCCAAGCCGGACAAAGTGGCGCCCTCGTCCGTCCACACCAAGAGCTCGCCGACGAACTCCCCGGACTCGTCCACGACCTGAGCGCCGACCGGCACCAGCCTCGACGACAACGCCGCGTGCCGCACCGGCTCCCGAACCCGCAGATCAACACTCGCCGACGCGGCCGACCATCGGGCCACGACCTCCGTGCGGTCCAACTGACTCCGCAACTCCGCGGCCCCGTCGAACCCACACGACAAGATGTGCTCCAGCACGGCACGCTCGGAAACAGACAACGGCCGCGGCGAGACCGGAACAGTAGGCACCCAGCCAGCATGACCTGTGGCGCTCGACACATCAACGGCGCCTGGAAGAGGCAAAAGAAGAGCGGGTGACGGGAATCGAACCCGCATGGCCAGCTTGGAAGTCAAGTAATCCAGATGACGGGCGACCTGGCGATGCTTCTACCAGGGCGTTCTGGGTCGACGCACCGTGGGTCCCCGCTGTTCCCCGTCGTCGCCCGGCTGACCTGGCACGGGTCTGGCACGGGCTCGCGATGCCGGCGCCCGCGCTACTTGCGACGGCTGGGCCCGTCAGCGCGTTCCTCCAGCGCTTCCGCGGGGATCCATTGCGATGTCGCGATGACCTGGTCCCCGCACGTGACGCTGAAGGTGCAGTACCCGACCCACCCGCCAACGGTGGTCAGGTGCCACGTGCTGAGCGTGCCTGGAACGCGTGCCTGGAGATCGAGACCGCCCGGAATCGAGCGGGCCGGTCGGCTGCGCAGTGGGAAGACCACAGCTAGGTCGATCCACACCGCGCGCGCCGGCCGGAGGTGCACCCCGTGCTCATGGCGTTGGTCCCGCCGCCCAATCGAGTCGACCACATGTTCTAGTATGCCTCTTGACCTGCGAAGAGGGGAAGTCTGAGCAGGTCACGCGGGGGTGTCCGCACCCATGGCGGATCCGTCAGGGCACCCCCGCGCTCCACGCAGGTTCTCTCAATGCGGTGACGAAGGCGGACGTCTGGGTGACACTTGGGTCGGTAGTCCCATCGAGCCCGAAAGGGGAGCGGCATGTCGAGGC
The DNA here is from genome assembly GCF_040682195.1 of Kutzneria sp. NPDC051319. Classification (NCBI taxonomy): domain Bacteria; kingdom Bacillati; phylum Actinomycetota; class Actinomycetes; order Pseudonocardiales; family Pseudonocardiaceae; genus Kutzneria; species Kutzneria sp. NPDC051319. The sequence goes on from NZ_JBFBAM010000009.1 coordinate 31,625, forward strand.
CGGAATCGGGTGACCATCACAGGTGGGAGGACGTGCAGGCCGATCCTGACGAGATGGCGGCATTCGTTCCGTTTCGCCCGGGTCAGCGTGGCTCAGACAGGGCGACCGACCCGGGCGTCGGATCGGAAGTCGACACGGGGCTTTCGGCTAGCTTTGAGGACTATCGCGAAGGCGAATTCGTTACAGCTCGCCGCAATGTCGGCGGCATCCTGGGAGGGGCTGTGCCGGCAGGCACGGCGGGCGAGATCGTCAATATGGAGCGTGGCCTGTTGTCTGACTCCATCGTCGTTCGCTTCGAAAATGGCTATACGGAGCAAGTACGCCCTGACGATATCAAGCGCGAATCCGGCTGGTTCTGAGAAGCGGCTGGCCGTGGATAGACGACCACGGCCGGCCGCCTCGCGCAAGTTTCGGCTAACCCCGCAGCACGGCTAGTCTGTCGGCAAACGAATCTGTCAGACTGCCGAGCAGTGTTGCGCCCTTGGTTGCTGTTGCCAGCGACGGGTGTCCGATGATGCCGCTGGCTGTATAGCCTGCCATTCCGATGGTGAGTAGGTCCGGACGTGCCGGAGCGTCATGGTCGGCGGTGTGGAAACTGTCGTTCACCAGTTCTGGGGCCACATGCAGCAAGATACTTGTCTCGCGTTCTCCGCCGTGCATGTCATCGTGACCGCTCGTTAGGAGGCCCGCGTCCCGGTGGGCTTGATCCCAGGCGGTGTTCGATGGATAGAGGAGGATGCGGCGCTCCTTGGTATTCGCCTCCTGAGTGATGTTCGACAGTACGTAATTGCCGCCGTGTCCGGAGATAAGCGCCATCTTTTGGATTCCTGCGTGTTCAAGTGAACGTGCAATATCGAACACCACGTCATAGAGCGTCTTCGCGCTGATGCTCACCGTGCCGGCATGTAGGCCGGAGTGTTCATGTGAGCATGAGATTGTGATGGGTGGAAGTAGCAGCAACTCGTACGCGTCCGCAATGCATTTGCCGATCGCATGTGCCACGATCGTGTCTGTGGCTAGTGGAAGGTGACTCCCGTGCTGCTCAAAGCTTCCGATGGGTAGGACGGCGACGTCTGCGGCACGATCGACTTCGTCAATTGCTGTCGCAGTTGGCAACAGGTGCATGACTCCCCGCTCTCACGGCTGGTGGGCTACGTCAAGGTGCGGATCTGATCGGTTAGTTCGGCGACCTCTCGAATGCGACGCCATGGTGTCAGGCGATTGCGTAGGCGGGAGAGCTCGCTGATTGCACGTGCCGATGGTGCTGTGTTCGCGATTGACAGGGCGTCCCGCCCCGCTTCGCACGCTGCGTCGATATCGCCTGCGAGTGTGTGTGCAGTCGCCAGTCGCGCTACGCCGATTCCTCGGTCTCGCTGGTCTCCGGATGGCCAGGTGTCAAGAGCCGATGTGAGCAGTGTCGCGGCGCGATCGGGCCGGCCCAATCGAAGCCATGCGCTGGCTCCCTCCATCTGTACATATTGGGACGTGCAGTAATTTGCGAACGGTTCAGGGTCGCCGGTCTCGTCGACAATTTCCAGTGCTTCGTCTATCGCACGTGAGCATGCTTTTTCGTCACCGAGGAGGGATTGGGCGTTCGCCAGTTGCCGGAGTGAAAGCGCGGCCAGTTTGGGCCCCAGGTGGACTCCGTCGCGAAGTGCTGCATGTGCAAGGCTGAGACCGTCCGCTGCGTTACCGTTATCGGTTGCGATATTGCTTCGACGCATGAATGTGTATGAAATCATCCATGTGTCACCGCTTTGGTACGCCATGTCGAGTGCTTTGCTGGACAGACTCCCGGCAGTCTCAAAATCCCCGGAATCCTGCGCAAGCCATCCGCCTAGCTCGAAGTAGTGAGCGCCAACCTTGAGGAGTTCGTCACGTACCGGCTGGCGTGCCGATACGCACAACGTCTCAATCATTTGACACTGGGCTCGGACGACGTCGAGAACCATGCGTGGCCCGATCATGCGGTCAGTCTCGGCGAACGAGCTGAACATGCTGCCTAGGTGTCGTACAAGCTCCGGGGTAATGGCGGCGGATGGAACGGTACTGCCAGTCGTGGCGGCGGTTGGCGGCGTGACAGTTTCGTCGAAACCTAGTTCGTGTACTTCGATTTGCAATACGGTAGCAAGCAATCGCTGCCGGGGCGCTTCGGGCACGACCTTCCCGTTCTCCCAGAAACTGATTCGTGGCTTCATGCTTGTCCATGCGGGGAGAGCCTGCCCGTCGATCTGGGCTTGCTTGGCCATCTCCAGGTACAGCTTCTGCTGCGACCAGCCGTGGGCCTGCCTCAGCTCAGCCAACCGGTTCATGGTCAACCCCTCCGAACGTCGTCCTTGGCAGCGTGCCCGACGGGGTATCGGGCGGGTAGGGGTTATCCCCCCAGCGCGATAACCCCGCCCCCGACGATATCTGTTCGCGCTGGTCAGGGTGCCCGAATCTAGTTGCAGCAACACGACACCAGGCAGCCAGCGGGTAGGGCACCTCGGGTCGGTGGACTAGACACAGGGAGCCTGACATGAAGCAGATGCCGATGATGCCCAGCACTGGCCGGGGTGCGGGAGGGAAGGTGCTGGGCACCGTGGTCATGTTGGTTGTCCTCGGCTTGGTGATCACCAACCCTGTCGGGGCTGCACATGCGGCGCACGGCGTGTTCGCTTGGCTCGGTCACGTGCTCGACTCGTTCAGTCAGTTCGGAAGCGCGGTATCGCGCTAGCTCGCCGGCTTGCCTGCTCGACCTGGTCAAGGGCGTGCATCGCCGCTGCGGTTTGAGCCTGGATTCCTTCGAGGTGGGCGCGTAGGTCACGCAGGTGATCCGCTGTACTCGCCGGGCCGGGCGCAAGCACGTAGGCGCCACTGCGGTCTCGAAGCTCGACGATGCCTTCGGCGGACAGAAGGCGCATGGCTTCGCGGATCGTTCCCACCGCGACGCCCTCGGACGCGGCTAGCTCCCGGTAAGGCGGGAGCCGGTCTCCGGGATCGTGATCTCCACGCTCAATGGCCCGGCGGAGCCTGTCTGCAACACGGCGGCTAGGCGCAAGCCCGTCCTGATCGCTGGGGTCATCGCTGCTCTTGGTCACTTCCGAAGTCTACCGAAATCTGTGTCAACACAGGGTCTTGACAGGCGGCACAACAGCGCCCTACTGTGCTGATACAACACAAACTGTACCGACACAAACCAGCGTTCTGGCCGGCGCCCGGCACAACGAAGTACCGGGCATCGCCCAGGTCGCTGGATCTCCGGAAGCCAAGCCCAGCAAGGCATTTGTGGGTGACGCACGCCCGGAGCCGGCTTCCTCGCTTCACACAACTCCATAGTGGATTTACAGGCGGCCCCGGCAACGTGGTCCGGTCCAGTGTCGGCCCGAAATGACGCGACACACCCGCAGGCAGTCACCTGCGGAGAGACCCGAGAACCATCACGACCCGGCGAGCGCATCAGCGACGACCCTCCACAACACCCCACGCAGCACGTGGGGGAGGCGAGCGGAGACCTGGCCCGGACCACGCACTGCCCCCGCCTGCGGCACAAGAACGCGCCACCACTTCGCAGCCACCGCCCAAGATGCGGTTTGCGCGTGCTTGACCTGCGGATATGCGCCCCAGGTCAGGAGCTGCCCAATCAGTCACAGGTCGTTGTCTGCCGGTCGACCACCAGCCCGCTTCCTGCGGGATCCGGTGGTCCCCGCGGGAGATCACGACCCCTCCGCCTCTTCGTAGGTCTTCACCACACCGGCTACGTCCCACAGGGGCGTATCGCCGCCCGCGTCGCCACCGCGCCGGCCGCTCCGGCGCCGCGGCCCGCCACGACGACCACCCCGACGCCGGCCCCCACTTCCCACCGGGCCCCGGTGTTCGGCGGCGTCCCGGACTGCGGCGGCTCCTCTTCCAGGCCGCCTGACCACACGCCTTCACCAACCAGCACCTGGAGCTCCCATGTTCGACGTCTACGACGCCCTGGCCCCGCTTGACGACGCCGCTTGGTGGGACCCAGACGGCTTCACCGCGGACGAGATCGAGGCCCTGGTCGCGGAGGCGCTGCCGGCCGGTGAGCTGGACTCGCTGTCCGACACGCACCGGGACCGCCGAACCACCAACCGGTCCCTGGACGCCGCGGTGCGGGTCCTGCGGACCTACATCACGCACCTGCCCGACTCGACCGAGCACGAGGCCGCCTGATGAACATCGCCGCCGCGCTCACCTTCGCCGTGCTGCTGGTCGCGTTGCTGGTCACGCACAACGTCGCCGACCACTGGTTTCAGACCCACCACCAGGCATGCACGAAGGGCTCGGACGGCTGGGCCGGCCGCATGGCCTGCGCCCGCCACGTCGCCACCTACACCGCCGCCACCGCCGGCATGGTCGGCCTGCTCGCCGGGCTACACCTGGTCGAGGTCAGCTGGACCGGGTTCATCGTCGGTCAGCTGGTGTCCGCGGTGACCCACTACATCGCCGACCGGCGCACGCCGCTGCTGGCCCTGGCCGAGCTGATCGCCCATGGCGATTACTACCACTTCGGTGCGCCCCGTCCGGGCCACGACGACAACCCTAGCGTCGGCACCGGCGCATACACCCTGGACCAGGCGTGGCATGCGTTCTGGCTACTGGTCGCAGCCCTTCTCACCGCTCTGATCTGAGCCCTTCTCACCTCCACTCGTTGGGAGTCACCCGCATGCGCACCATCACCCACACCACGCCCGGCGCGGTTGAGCTGACCCTGAACCTCGGCCCCGGCTGGGTCCGCGTGATCGTCGAGGACCGCGACACCGCCGAGATCACCCTCACGCCGCAGTTCGACGGCGACGACGTCGCCGCCGGCCTTATCACCCGCAGCACGGTCCGCCACGGCGAGCGAGACCTCACGCTCACCGTGCCCCGCCCGACGGCCAGCGGGATCACCGGCCGCACGGTGGTGCAGTCGAGTCGCGGCGGTGTGCGGGTCAGCCAGACCAACAACGTCATCAGGGGCAACGTGACCGGCCTGGTGATCACCGGCGACGGTGACGTCTATGTGTCCGGCGCCCGGATCACCGGCAGCACGACGATCCTCGACGCCGGCCAGGTCCGCGCTGATGTCCGGCTGCCGATCGGGTCGCCGCTGATCGTCCACACCGACGACGCCGACCTGCACATCACCGGCCACCTGCACAGCGTGGTGTTGACCTCCACCTCCGGAAGCCTCACGGCGGACAGCATCGGCGCGCTGGCCGCGTCCACCAGCTCCGGGGACGTGCGCGCCGCCAGCGTCACCACCGCCAACGTGAAGACGATGTCGGGTCGCGTCGCGCTCGACTACACCGCTGCCGCGCGGGTCCAGACGATGTCGGGGAGCGTGGACCTGGTCGCGACCACGGGCACCCAGGCCGAGATCTCCACCATGTCCGGCGACGTGCGGGTCACCGCCTACCACGACGGGCACGTCGGGGCATCCACGATGTCGGGCGACATCGTGGTCGACGCCGTGCGGGGCGCGCAGGTCACCACCAGCACCCGGAGCATGAGCGGATACGTCAGCGTGCCTCGGACGCGGTGATGGGCAACAAGGTCCGGCCCGTCATCCAGATGACGGTGGCCTGGTCGCAGTACCCGGAGTTCACCCACGGCACCGAGGGCGGTTTGCCCCTGTTGCCCAGGGGATGGGCGCCCAAGACGCTGCTAGCGACTGTCCGGCAGCTCAAGAAACTCGGCCTGCGGCCGGGCGGCCATGACCCGGTGGCCGTGCTCTACGGCTACAGCAGCAAAGGCGGCCAGTGGTTCGCGCCGCTGTACCTGATCGCCCGGGCGAAGCCGATGCTGCCGATGACGCCGAACCGGTGGCGCTCGATCGCCAAGGCCAACACGGCACGGCGCTGCTGTCCGGTCTGCGGCCGGGATCGCGGCTACATCATCCCGCCCTCCTTGGGCATGTGCGTGCCCTGCACGGAGGCCGGCGAGAACACCAACGCCAGCAACGAGAACGGAGCCGATCCATGGGCAGCATGACGCCCCGCCCGGCGAGCGAGCTCGCCACGGGCGACCGCATCCGGTTGACCAACGGCGACACCGTCGCGGTGACCGACACCTATCCGGCCGCCGTGCGGCTGACGTGGTTGGAGCTGTCCAACGGCGAGAGCGGCGCGGTCGACAGCGCCCAGCTGGTCACCGTCGTCACCGCCTAGGCGCGGCCTGCCGGCCCGGATCGCTGGAGATCGTCTCGTCACCGCGGCCACCGACCGCAGCTGGCCACGACAACCGACATCGGAGGAAAAACCATGCCCGCCAAGTGCAACTGCGGAGCGAACGCCACCCACGCCTACCGGAGGATGACGGTCTGCGTGAAGTGCTACCGAGCGCACGCCGCCCTCGACGACAACCCCGTGCGGATCCCGAAGGGCTACGACTGGTCCGCCGAGATGGACGCGCGCAAGCTCCGCTGACGCCCCGGTCCGGCAGCCCTCCCGCAAGAAGCGACCGCCGGACCGGGTTCACACACCCACCTGATCTACGACCAGAAGGGACATCACAGTGTCTCGCATCCTCGTCACGCCCACCACTGCCCGGTCCGACGGCCTGTGGTGGGGCACCTGCCCCGCCTGCCGCGAGGTGCACTACACGCTCACCACCGACGGCGTCCTGCCGCAACACCCCGTGCGCGGCTTCGGCCCGAACCGGCCGACCTGCCTGGGCTCCTACACGCAGCCGCTGCCGGGCAGCGTCGAGCCGGCCCAGACCTGCTTCAACGCCAGCGGCAACTACGCGGTCATCCAGCAGGGAGCCGCGGCGTGAGCACTACCACGGTCACGATCCACGGCGACCTGGAGGCCGCGTTCACCGCCGCCCGGGCCACCGCGCTTGCCGCCATCGGCGACGACGACAGCGACTACCCGGCCTGGTGCCGGCAGGTCGCCGCCGCCCGTCGCGTGACGGCCGAGGTCTACGCCGCCGCCCGCGACAGCCTCCCGACCGGTGGCCTGTTGTGGCACGCGGTCAACGAGGCCGCCGACGCCCAACGCGACCGCGCCAAGCACCTGGAGCGCATCGCCGACCGACACGAGCAGGAAGGGACCAGCCGATGAACGCCCGAGAGATCCTCAAGACCCTGACGCCCGGGGCCAAGTTCGCGTTCGTGCTGATCGCGGTGCTCACCCACCTGGCGCGGATCCTGACGCTGGTCACGGCGCTGATCACCGACATCGGGGAGCAGTTGGTCGCCGCCGGCGAGGTCGGCGCGACCGCGGTCGTGGCCGCCGGCACCATGCAGGCCCCGCCAACGCCGACCGGCTATCGCACTCGCGACATGGCCGCGTGGAGCACGCCGTGACCGCCGCCGTGGTGTGGCTGGACCTGACGCCGATGCAGGCCGACGGCCTGGCCTGCGTCATCTGCCGCACCAACTACCTGGTCGCCGGCCGCCCGTGTCGGCCGGTCGGCCGCTCCCACACCGGCTCGCAGGTCTTCGCCTGCGCCGGGGACTGCGAGCAGGCCGCCCAGGCCCGGACCGAGTCGAGGTGACCCGATGAGCTTCACCACCATCCCCGACCCCGTCGGCAGCCGGAAGCGCTGCGCCCACTGCCGGGAGATGACCGTGCTGGTCACCACCGGCACCGGCGGCACCGAACGCGTGCACTGCGGCACCTACACCGCCCGCTGCCACACCGCGAACCGGAGGACGAAGTGAGCATCCCGCACATGAGTGGTCCGGAGCACTACCGCGCGGCGGAGGAGCTGCTCGCGGAGGCCGTCGACACCTACGGCGGTGCGCAGCGCCGCCAGTACCTCGCGGCGGTCGCCGCAGGGCACGCCACCCTCGCGCTTGCCGCGGCCACCGCGCTCAACGCCCTCACCCAGCACACGGGCCTGGGCATGGTGACGCGGTCGCAGGCCGAGTCCTGGCAGCCCATCGTCTCGACGGAGCCCCGAACGGCTGGTGAGCAGTCGTGAAGGGGAGGACGGTCCTGGGCGGGGCTCTGCTCGTGGTGGTCGTGGTCGTCGCGGCCCGCCACAGCGGCCACGCCAGCACGCCCACCCCGGCCGCGCTACCGGCCCCGGCCGGCGCCGCGACGCACCACCCCGACACCACCACCGCCGCCGTCACCGCGTCGGTGACCGGCACCGAGTACAGCCGTGACGCGCACAACCCGAACACCGGCACCCACTACGCCGAGTGCCGCGCCACCGACGGCACCGAGTACAGGGTGGTCGTCGACGCGGCCACCGAGTACCGGCTGCGCACTGGACAGCCCTGTCCGGCCGGGCCGCACCTGCCCACGGTCCGCCAGCAGCATCCCGAGATCTACGACGCGCTCACCGCGCCGCTGCCGTTCAACGGCGGCGACGCCAACGGACCGTGCTGGGCCTGGTCGGCCGACGACCAGGAACACGCCGATCAGGAACGCGCCGCGTGGCAGCGGTGCATGGACGCCCACGCCGCCAGCCGGTGAGCACCGACAAGGAGGTGAACAGCTCATGAGCACCACTCATGTTGACCCGTATCTGGCCGGCAGGGCCGACCTGGCCACCGCCCGCGCCAACGCCGCGGCCGTGAAGGTCACGGCCAAGGCGACCGCGCTCGCTGCGACGCTGGCCGCGAAGGAAGCGGCCAAGACCAGCGCGGCCGAACGACGCGAGAGCGACCGGCAGACCCGCCTGGCCGAGAAGACGCGGCGCCGGGCCGAGCGGTGGGCCGCGCTGGCCGCGCTGGGGGAGTTCCTCATGCGGCACTGGCAGCTGACGCTGTGGCTGCCGGTGATCGTCGCCCCGGGCATCCTGGCCTGGGAAGGCCAAACCTCGGCCGGTAACGCGATTTTCGGCAGCGGGCTGGGGTTCCTGCTCGCGCTGTTCACCGAGTGCAGTAGTTGGGCGCTGTTGGCGCAGGCCGAGATCCGTCGCCGCGCCGGGCACCCGGTCGGCGCGACCCTGGCCGCCGCGTGGCTGGTCGCCGCCGTCGGCGCGGGCCTGAACTACGTGCACGGCTCGCAGGACCCGGGCGCGTCCTGGCACGGCGTCGTGATGGCGCTGGTGTCGGTGTCCGGGTTCGCCGTCCACCAGGTCTCCCACGCCAGGCTCGACCTGCTCGCCGCAGTGCGAGCCTGGTGGGCCGGGCGCGGCCGACGTCGCCTGGCTCGCGCGGCCCGGGTCCGGGTGCGTCGCTACGAGTTGGCGGCGGTCCGCTCCGCCACCGCGGTGCTGCACCCGGACGGGGCGGTGTCGCTGCGCTACCCGGCCGGCGCGGTCATGCTGGCCCGCCGGTGGTGGGCGCCGTGGACCCGGCGGCTGGTCACCGGCCCCGCCTACAGCCTCGCTGAGGACGTGACGCGGCTGCTGGCCGACCGTCCGTCCGGCCCGTCCGCCGCGTGGCCGGACGCCACCGAGACGCCGCCCGCGCGGCAGTCCGACACGGTGTCCGCCGACGTGCCCGGCACGGCGTCCGACGAGTCGGCCGCTGAGGCGTCCGGACGCGTCCAGGACCCGATCAACCGGCCCGGACGTGACCGCCCGGCCCCGGACGCCGCCGGCCTGTCCGAGGCGGACCAGGTGATGGTGGAGGTCGCCCGCAAGGCCATCGCGGACGGGTCCCTTCCGGCGCAGCCGTCCGGGTATGCGATCTACCGGCACGTGCTGGACGGCAAGGGCGACAAGGCTCGCGCCTACCGCATCCAGGAGGCCCTGATCGGCGGGGACACCCGCCTGCACGCCGTGTCCTAACCCCACCGCATCACCGCTGTTGTGTCTTGCCCGGCCCCCGTTTCGGCGGGGGCCGGCTGCTGCTGTGCCCCCACCCGCTCACTTCACCGACCCCCGGCAAGGGGAGGAGACAAGCTGATGTCCACCACTCCGGTCGGCATGCCCGACCCAGACGACCAGCACTTCGACAATGTCCGGGTCTTGCCCGTGCGCGCCGACCGGAACACCGCCGCCCCGTGCGCGGTGTGCGAGACCCCGCAGGCCACCTGCGACCAGTTGCAGCAGCTGCACGACGGCGTGCACTGCTGCGGCACGTGCGACCACGGCGTCACCGCCGTCCAAGACACCCCCGACCCCGCTGTGGTGGTCGAGGACGGCCACTTCGACGTCGAGCTGGACGCCGAGCCCACCGAGGGCGGGGCGGTCGTCGACACCCGGGGCGGCGCGGTCGTGGTCGCCGGCAAGGAGACCCGGCGCCCGGTCATCCCGTCGTCGCTGCACGGCTGGGCCAACATCCGCTCCACCGCACGCCACCAGCTCGACCGCGCCGCCTACATCGCGGCCTACCACGCGGTCCGGTCCCCGATCTACGGGGCGAAGACCAGCTGGTGGGCCACGGTCGGCCTGGGCCGGCTGGCCGGGCGGCAACTGCGCTGGTGGTGGGTGTCCGAACAGCACACCCTGCGGCAGAACACCGCCGCCGCCGACGACCCCGCCGGCTGGATGCAGCTGCACCGCGAGGTCCGCACGGTGCGGTTCTGGCGCGGCGGCGTCCTGCTCGCCGAGGTCGCCGGCCTGGCCGTAGTGCTGCCGACGGCGTGGGCGCACCTGCCGGGGTGGGTGTGCGCGGCCGGGATCGCCGCTGCCGCAACCGGTTTGGCCCGTCTGGGCCGGCCTGCGGACCGGCCGATCGTGGCCAAGGCACTGGTGTCCGGGCGGCACCGCCGGATCAACGCCGACATCGTGCTGCGCGCCTACTACGCGGCCGGCCTGGGCCACCCGGACAAGCCGGCGCAGAAGATCAGTTTCGGGTCGGTCATGGCCCGCGACGGGTCCGGCACGGGGTCGCGGGTGGTCATCGATCTCCCGTACGGCAAGGGATTCGACGACGTCATGAAGGCCAAGTCAGCGATCGCATCCGGCCTGGACGTGTCGATCAACCAGGTGTTCCTCACACCTGATGACTCCTCACACCGCCGCCACTGCCTGTTCGTCACCGACCAGGACCCGCTGTCCATCCCGGCCGGACGCTCGCCGCTGATCGACGGCAAACAGCGCGACATCTGGAATGCCGCGCCGTTCGGCCTGGATGAGCGCGGGCGGCCGGTGCGGCTGGACCTGATGTGGATCAGCGTCCTGGTGGGGGCGCAGCCCCGCAAGGGCAAGACGTTCTCCGCCCGCGCGTTGGCCCTGTTCGCTGCCCTGGACCCGTACGTGCGGATGACGGTGGTGGACGGCAAGAACTCCCCGGACTGGGACAAGTTCAAGTTGGTCGCGCACCGGATGGTGTTCGGGACCGTGGCCAACAACCGCGACACCGACCCGGTGGAGCACCTGCTGGAGGCGCTCCGCGAGATCGAGCGCCACATCCAGGGCGTCAACGAGTTCCTCGCCGCGCTGCCGGTCACCGAGTGCCCGGAGGGCAAGCTCACCCGGGAGCTGTCGCACAAGTACCCGCAGCTGCGGGTGTGGATGCTGGTGATGGAGGAGTTCCAGGTCTACTTCGAGCTGGACGACCAGGACACCAACAAGGAAGTCGCCCGGCTGCTGTCCTACATCATGGCGGTGGGCCCGTCGGCCGGGGTCATCCTGCTGTCGTCGTCGCAGAAGCCGTCCGGTGTCGGGGCCGGCGACGTGTCGCGGCTGTTCAACCGCTACCGCGACAACCACGCCGTGCGGTTCGCCCTCAAGTGCGGCAACCGCAACGTGTCCGAGGCGGTGTTGGGCGGCGACGCCTACGCCGAGGGCTACGACGCCTCCGCGCTGCCCACCGGCACCCGCTACCGCGGCGTGGGCATTCTCTACGGCGCCACCGACGAGACCCCGGTGGTGCGGACGTATCTGGCCGATCACGCCGACGCCGAGAAGATCCTGCTCGCCGCCCGCAAGCACCGCCTGGCCCTGGGCACGCTGACCGGGCACGCCGCCGGCGAAGACCTCGACCGGGAGGTCCGTGACGTGCTGGCCGACGCCCGTTCGGTGGTCAACGCGGGCGAGAAGGGCCTGCACTGGGACGAGATGGCGGAGCGGTTGGCCGACCGGATGCCCGAGCACTACGCCGACGTCACGGGCGAGGCGATCTCCGCGCAACTCCGCGCTCTTCGTGTACAGAGCGTGAACATTAACCGGGGTGGGGCGGTCCGCAAGGGCTGCAAGACCGAGCACCTCGACGCCGTTCTCGCGGCCCGCGCGGCCGGCGAGAAGTAGCGGCGGCCCCGCTACGGGGTAGCGCCGCCGCTACCTCCGCCGCTACCGCCCTGGTCAGCGGCTATGTCCCGATGTAGCGGGTAGCGGCGGCACCCCTGCGACCTGGCAAAACCCTTCTGGAGGCACTGTGACTGTCCTGTTGGCCGCTACCGCCACTCCCGGTGTTGATCTTTCCGGGCTGCTGACGCTACTTCCGATCCTTGTCACTGTCGGTTACATGCTGTTGTGCATGGTGTTCCCGGTCCGGCGGTGCAAGCACTGCGAGGGCATGGGCCGGATCCGCGTTCGTTTCGGCGGCGTCCGACCGTGCCTGCGCTGTCGCGGCATCGGGTTTCGGCTGCGGACCGGGCGCCGGGCGTGGAACTGGCTGTCCCGCGAGTTCGAGGAAGCCCGCCGGGGGCTGCGCACCCGCCAGGACCGCGCCGCAGACCGGGACCGGCGAGACGACACCGACCGCCACCGCTGATCCGTCACCACATCGGCCATCGACCGGAGGGGCACGGTCCATCGGACCGTACCGACCTCGACATCTGAGCACTGGTCGAAACGCCGTGAGGCGTCGCCGGGATTGAGACCGGCCTGAGGAGACCCGACCAACCAGGAGCCCGCCATGGCCAAGCGCACCGCCGCTGACGTCGTGACCGCCCTCGGCGGCGTCATCGCCGCCGATCTCGACAGCCCGTGCCCGACGTGCGTGCTGTGCCAGACCACGCCGTGTTCGTGCCCGCCGTTCGGCACCACCGCCTACTTCGCCTTGGTCAACCGGCGTCACGGCACGCGCTGACCGGCTGACCACACCAACCGATCGGAGACCAACCTTGTCGCTCGACCCGCGCCAATGGGCCTACGGGACGTGGTGGACGCGCCCCACCGACGGCCGCGACCCCGAACCGCTGAACCCGCAGCCGCCCGCGCCGATCACCGACGCCGCCGGCAACGTCGTCGTCATGCCCCCGGGGTGGTGAGCGTGGCCGGCAAGCACGTGACCGAGGTCTACGACGGCGACATCCCGGGCAGCGTCCAGGCCCGCTGCACCTGCGGATGGGAAGGCCGTATCCGCCGCAACACCGTCGAGGCGGGCATGGAGGCCGACGCGCACCGGGACGGCCACGACGCCCGTTGACCCGCACCACCAGCGCGGAAGGCGCACCCGACATGGACGACATCGACGAGACGTGCGGCGACTGCATCGACGGCCGCTGCCACTTCGGCGACGGCCCCGCACCCGGTGAGCGGTGCGGCTGCGACCGCCACGCCGCCAGCGTCCGAGCACGCGAGCACCACGACGACGGCCACCAGGCCGGCTGATCCAGCACAACCACCCACACAGAGGGAGATCACTCATGGCCAGCAAGCGGCACGACCAGATCGACATCGGCGACGTCATCAAGGGCGAGACCGGCGGCTGGTGGCGCGTCACCAACATCACCAAGCGGTCGGACGGCTTCCGCCAGTTCGACGCGGTCAACGTCAAGACGGGCCGCGCCGGCTACCTGTCGGGCCCGGCCCGCCAGGTGCGCGACGTCCGCTGATCCCGCCCCGGTCCGGCGGTCCCTTCCGCCAAGAACAGCCCGCCGGACCGGGTCTCACCACCCCAACCGAACCCCCCTTCACGAGAGGAGCCCCGTCATGGGCTTTTTCACCGTATCCAGCAAGACCCCCACGATGCGCGCCAAGGGCCGCAAGGCCGTCGGCGACGTCGTCAACCGTGCCGTCGCCACCACCGGCGGCGCGGTCTGCGTCGTCTGCGAGAGGGCGATCGGCGGAGCCAGGGCCGGCAAGGCCAACGTCCACCCGGGTGCCTGCACCCGGGCGCTGGCCAACAGCTTCAAGTCCATCCACGACGCGTGAGCCGCCCGCGTTCGTTCCCCCATCGCGAAGGGAGCCCCGTGATCACGCACGACAACTTCCCCACGCCCGACCTGGCCCTGCGTTCGACCGACCCGGCTGAGCTGGCCCGTGTCCGCCAGTTCGCTCACCACCAGGCCGACGCGGCCGAGGCGTTGCGGCAGCGGCTGGCCGAGCAGCTGCCCGCCGCCGACCCGGACGGGCGCGTCCTGATGCTGCGGCGCAGCCTGGCCGAGCTGATCCAGTGGCGCTACCAGCTGGCGCTGACCGCGCCCGGCCGGCTCGGTATCGGCATCAAACTGGACGCCGAACGCTTCCGCACCCCGCTGCGCAGCGACCCCAACTTCGACCGCCTCGGCACCCTGGGCCGGCTGCGCGCCGGAGCCGAATGGGACCCCGCCACCCGCACCTACCGGGGTGGGACGGCGACGCCGGCCAGCCGGATCATGGACCGCTACGGCCGGGCCGCGCACGCGCGGTTCGACGCCGAAGCCCCCGGCGAGGATGTGCTGCGCAACGAGGTCCTGCTGCCGGACGGGCGCCGGGTGATGGGCAACCGGTTGGTGCGCGGCGAGCCCGCCGCCGCGCTCGCCCGCCAGCTCGTGATCCGGGTCGGGGGCCGAGGCCACGACGTGAGCCGCATGGAGATCGGCGGCGAGCTGCTGTTCGCCGTGTCGGCGCACGACGACGACGCGGACACCCTGCACGCCGAGGCGTTGCGGCGCCTGGCCAACGCGCTCGACGAGGACGACCACCGCGCCCGGCTGTGGGAGTGGCAAACCGCCCGCTACCTGCTCTACCAGTCGCCCCGCACCAAGAAGGGCAGCGACGCCGTCATCCGCGTGTTCCTGGTCGCCGTCGGCACGCTGTTGTTCGGCCGGCCGCCGGTCATGCAACAGGACGCCGACCTGCGCTGCGCCGTGCTGGGACAGCTGGACGCGACCCGCATGCCCGCCGACACCGCGCTCGACCCCCGCTGACCACCGGCCCCTACACCGATCCGGGAGTGATGTGGATGAGCACACCCACCGACCATGACGACGCCGACGGCGCGGCGACCCCGCCGGCCACGCGGAGCCTGCCGTTCACCGCCGCCGTGCGGGGCTGGAGCACCGGCGATGTGGAGGACTGGCCCAACACCGTGTCCGTCGCCGTCATCACCGTGGAGACCGCCGACCCGGTGTCCGACGGCGAGGACATCGACTACGCCGACAGCACGGGCGCCCGCGAGCTGGTGGAGGTCGACACCAACTACAAGCCCGACCGCACCGGACAGCACCCCGTCCGGCTCACCCGCACCGACGCGGTCCAGCTCGCGGTGCACCTGCTGACCGCAACCGAGGACACCTTCCACTACAGCCGTCGCGGAACGCTGCGTGGACGGCAGGCGGCGGAGCTGCTGCGTGCGTTGGAGGAGGTCGACTTCGCGCTCAACGAGCTGCGCAGCCACGCCGTGAGCGACCTGCTCCGCGACACCGCCACGGACCCCGACGACCGCGGCGGCGACGCTGGGCCAGCAGCGGCATCGCCGATGTCCTGACCGCCACCGGCGAGGCACTGGAGCCCGCTACCAACCCCTAACCCTCCTCAGGGTTGAAAAGAAACCCGCAAACCCGCAACCGACCCCCGAACAAGAGGCCTGACCTGCGAAGACGGGGTGCGGGTTTGGGTGCGGGTTTGGCGGAATCGGCGGGTTTGAAACCCGCACCCAACCCGCAACACCCGCACCCGGCGGCTCCCGGGTCGCACCGATCAACCGAGGCCCTACTACCCCGCGCGGGGTAGTAGGGCCTCCTTTCGCCGACCGACACCCCACCTGACCAGCACGAACCGACCAAAGGACCATGACGTGACCGCGACCGACCCGGACCCGACACGCCCGATCCACGACCCGCCGCTGGACACGATCCGCCAGCACCTCACCCGGCGCGTGCCCGCACTGACCGACCACCAGGCCGACGCCGTCACCCTGTGGACCGCCGCCACCTGGGCCCCATGGGCGTGCGACCAGACGCCGTTGCTCGTGATCACCGGCCCGGCCAAGGCCGGCAAGACGAGGCTGCTCAACGCCGTCGCCTCGCTGAGCGACTACCCGGTCCCGTCCGAGCGACACACCGCTGCCGCCATCCGCACAGCGCTGGCCTACTGGCCCACCACCCTGGTCATCGACGACGTCGGCGCCCGCATCCTGTGCCGCGACAGCAAGGCCATGCAGCTCGTGGCCGACCACACCCACCGGGCCCGGTCCGCGAACCTGTTCCTGATGGCCGCGCTGGCAACCGAGGCGGAGCCGCCCTCCGAGCTGGCCGCGCGGTCGCTGGTCATCCGGCTGGCCACCCCGGCCACGCCACCGGCCCCGGGCCCGGCACCGGGCCGGCTCGACCTGCGGCCGGCGCTGTGGCAGTGGCTGATCGACGCCGACGACAAGACGTTCCCGCCGCCGGTGCCCGCCGACCTGCTCCCTGCCGGCCGGGTGGGCCCGTTCCTGCCGCTGCTGGACGTCGCCCACTACGCCGGCCGGGACTGGCCCGACCGCGTTCGACACGCCATGGCCGCCCTGACCGGCATCCCGCCGGCGACGCCGGCCGCCTGACCCGGGTCGGGCCGAGGTGACCACCCGCCCTCGGCCCGACCCGCCCCACCGCCTCACCCGCCACCTATCGAGGATTCCTCGGATTGGGGGTCGATCGACCATGCCCACACCCACGCCCGCCGTGCCGGGCGCCGCCGCGACGGTGGCGCTGTGGATGGCGACCCACCACGGGTGGCACGTGCTGCCCCTCAACCCCGGCACCAAGACCCCGCTCGGAGGCTGCCGCCCCTGCGGCAAGAACGGCGACGGCCATACCGCCGCCGACTGCGCCTGCCTGGCGCGTGGCGACGGGGCGCTGTGCCACGGCGTGTGGGCCGCCACCAACGACCCCGACGTCATCACCCGCTGGGGCCGACGCTGGCAATCGGGCGTGTGGGCGCTCAACCTCGACCGCTCCGGCCTGATCGCCGTCGACATGGACAACCACGGCGGCACCCCGCCCACCCAACCGCTGACCGTCCTGGACTGGCCCGAGGCGACCCCGCCGCCCGCCGACGGGATCGATGTCTACGCCACGCTGGCCGCGCTGCACGGCACCGGCCTGGACACCGACCACACCCTGACCACCCACACCGCCGGCGACGGCCTGCACCAGCTCTACCGCGCGGTGCCCGGCCGGTGGAAAGGCAGCCGCGGCAAGCCCCGCGACGACGGCACCCTGCCGAAGCTCTGCCTGGGTTGGCAGGTCGACGTCAAGGCCTACGGCGGCTACGTGGTCATCCCCGGCAGCGTCACCACCGCCGGCCGGTACGAGCGGATCTCCACCGCGCTGGACGCCGCGCCGATGCCTGCCTGGCTGTGTGAGGTGCTGGCCGGCACCGGTCACGACCGCCAGGCCGACCTCGTCCGGCCGGCGCCCGGGCCCAGGCCGCTGATCCGGCCCGTGCCCGGCAGCGGCCGGGAAGGCCGCTACGCCGCCGGCGCGCTGCGGTCGGCCTGCGACGAACTCGCCGACATGGCGGCCGGTGACGGCCGCAACCGCAAGCTGTTCCGCAGTGCCAGCCGTCTGGCCGGCATGACCGAGGCTGGGTGGATCGACCGGGCCCAAGTGGAAAACGGTCTGTCGGCCGCCGCGCACGCCTGCGCCCTGCCCGCCGGGGAGATCCGCTACGCCATCGCGTCCGGCTTCCGCCATCCCCGTCTCCCGCACCTCCGGAGCGCCGCGTGACCAGCACCGTCGAACCACCCGCCCCCGACCACGTCGACCAGCAGCACACCAGCGACGACGCCGGCCTGCCTGCGGACAAGCCGGCGATCTACCTGGGCAGCGACGCCGAGGCGATCCGCGCGCTGACCACCGCCATCGCCACCGGCGGGGTGCTGCCCGACGTGTTCGTCACCGGCGGCCAGCTGGTCCACCTCTCCCGCGTCTCCGGACACACCACCCCGGGCGCCGGCAGCGCCGACCAGCCGTTGCCCACCGCCGCCGACCCGCTCACGGCGTCGTCGCTGGCGTTCCTGCTCGCACACCACACCTACTGCTACCGCGTCCGCAAGGACGAGAAGACGGAGGACTCACCCACGAAAACGACCCTGGCCGCGGTCCTGTCGCACCGCTACTGGCCCGGCGTGCGGCCACTGCTGGGAATCGTCGGATCCCCGGTGCTGCGACCGGACGGAACCCTGTTGCAGACCACCGGCTACGACCCCGCCACCGGCCTGTACTACGCGCCGAAAATCAGCGTCCCACCCATTCCGGCCGAACCGACCGCCGAGCAGGTCACCGAGGCCCGCGCGTTCGTACTCGGTCAGCTGCTGCGGGACTTCCCGTTCGTCGACACCGCCGACAAGGCCAACCACGTAGGGCTGCTGCTCGCGCCGATCCTGCGGCCCTATCTGCGGTGCTTGACGCCGTTCGGCCTGATCTCCGCCACCACCCAATCCAGCGGCAAGACGCTGCTGGCGGAGATCCTCGGCTACCTGTACGGATCGAAAACACTGGTGTGGCGCAAAGGCGACGACGCCGAGCTGGAAAAGTCCATCACCAGCGCCCTGCACGCGCCCGCGCCGATCATGCTGTGGGACAACATCGCCGAAGGCGGCATCGTCGCCTCCGCCGTGCTGGCGCAG
This sequence comes from Kutzneria sp. NPDC051319, assembly GCF_040682195.1. Classification (NCBI taxonomy): domain Bacteria; kingdom Bacillati; phylum Actinomycetota; class Actinomycetes; order Pseudonocardiales; family Pseudonocardiaceae; genus Kutzneria; species Kutzneria sp. NPDC051319. The sequence continues at coordinate 50,226 of NZ_JBFBAM010000009.1, forward strand.
TTGCTCACCTCGCCGGAATGGTCCGCCCGCATGCTCGGATCCAGCGGCGCCGGTTTCAGCGCGACCAACGACCGGTTGTGGTTGGCGACCGGGAACAACATCCGGTTGGGCGGAGACATGGCCACCCGCACCGTGTTGGTCAGGCTGGACCCGAACGACCCGCACCCCGACCAGCGCGACCAGTCCGGCTTCGGCATCCCGCATCTGGACAGCTGGCTCAAGGTCCCGGAGAACCGCACGACGGTGCTGCGGCACCTGCTGATCCTGGTCATGGACTGGATCGGGGCCGGCGCACCGAGGTCGGGTCACACGATGAGGCAGTTCACCTCATGGGCGCAGGCCACCGGCGGTGTGCTGGCGCACCACGGGATCGACGGCTTCCTGGACAACCTCGCCGAGGTCCGCGAAGCCGACGACGAGAACGCGGAATGGGTCGCGTTCCTGGCCCGCTGGCACGAGATCAACGGCTCAACGCCGTTGTCCGCGCGGGCCCTGCGAATGCAGGCCGAGATCGACCTGGTCGGCGGCCAGCCGGTGGACCCGTTCGAAGGCGCGTTCCTCACCGACGACCTCGGCCGGCCGCCGTCGGCGAAGAGCCTCGGCCGCACGCTGACCGGCCATGTTGGCCGGTGGCACGGCACGCACGTGCTGCGGTCCGGGATGGACAGCCACGCCAACGCCCGCGTGTTCTGGGTCGAGCGCCGGGAGGACTGACGGGGCCGCGGTTGCGGGTTTGCGGCGGATTGCGGGTTTGGGTGCGGGTTTCTGCGGGTTTGCCCGCACCGAAACCCGCACCCTGTTTTGCCTGGTCACAGGCTTGTAGCGGGCTGGTTGCGGGTTTGCGGGTTTGTCCCGCGTTGCCCCCGCCGGCAGCGCACGCGAGGGAGAACGACCACCACGCGGCGCCGTCGGGCGTCGCTGCGCACGAGGGGAGTCCTTGAGATGGCCCGAAAGCTCAATCACAGGTTGTCTGCGGACGCGACCATTGCACCTGAACGCCGCGTTGTACGTGACTCTCCACGGGCGACACCAGAGCGGTACCTCAACGTCGAACAGGCCGCCGAACGGCTTGGGACGACGGTGCGATTTGTTCGGCGACTGATTGAGGAGCGACGTATCGCGTTCGCGAAGTTCGGCCGGCACGTTCGGATCGCGGAAAGTGTCCTTGCTGGGTACATCGAATCCTGCACGGTCGCGGTTCGCGCGGAGCACAGGCGGGGGAGGGCTGCCTGATGGGCGGTAACAGCCGTGGGCGAAAGCGGCGGTTCGGTAGCGTTCGTCAGCTCGCGTCGGGGCGTTGGCAGGCCAGGTATCCCGACCCTGACGGCATGCTGCGTCCGGCACCGGAGACGTTCGATACCAAGGGAGATGCCGAAGACTTCCTGGGCGACATTGAGACGGACCTACGTCGCGACGAGTGGACCGACCCGGACGCCGGGAAGATCGCCATCACCACTTACTGTCTTCAGTGGATCGCAGAGCGCGGTCTTGAGCTCCGCACGATCGAGCTATACCAGGGGTTCGTTCGCAACCACATCAAGCCTCGTATCGGTGATCTGATGTTGTCCGAGCTGACGCCCGCCATGGTGCGAAGGTGGCGTATGGACATGCTGAAGGACCGGGTCGGGGCGACGACCGTAGCCAAGGTCTATCGGTTCCTGCGTGCCGTGCTGAACACCGCCGTGGATGACGACGAGCTGATTCGACGCAACCCATGTCGGATCAAGGGCGCTGGGCAGGAACACGCACCCGAGCGACCGACGGTCACGGTGGTAGAGGTTTTCGCGATTGCCCATGCGATTGCACGCCGCTACCGGTTGCTCGTGTTGCTGGCCGCGTTCGGCCAGCTGCGGTTCGGCGAGCTGATAGCCCTGCGGAAGACCGACTTGCTGCTGCCTCCACCCCGCCGACCGACGGCGGCGGAAGTTGCGGCAGGTGTTGATCCGGACGACCTGATCGACGACGGCGTGCCGGTGTTGTTGGTCAGACGGGCAGTGGCGCAACTTGGTACCGGCGAGCAGGTGCTGAAGGGGCCGAAGTCAGAGGCGGGCAATCGCACCGTTGCCCTGCCGTCGCTGATCTTGCCGGATATCCGAGCACACCTCGCAATGGATGGGAAGGGCGGTTTCGTTGACCCGGAGCCCCACGGTCGCCTCTTTCGGGGGCCCAAGGGGGCCACGCCGCGGCGCCAGAACTTCAACTCCAAGGTGTGGAAGCCGGCTCGTGCTGCGGCTGGCGTCAACCCGGAGCTGCACCTGCACGATCTCCGGCACGCCGGTGCGACGCTCACGGCCCGGACCGGTGCCACGCTCCGTGAGCTCATGTCGAGGCTGGGGCAGTCCAGCACCCGCGCAGCGCTGATCTACCAGCACGCTGCGAGCGAGCGGGACGTGGAGATCGCTGTGGCGCTCGACACACTGATCCGGAAGGGGATCGCGGAGGCCGAGGGGGAGGCGACAGCCTAAAACCGGGCGGCAGGCGGTGCAATCTGGCACGGAACTGGCACGTAGCCCAGGTTCGCCATCGGCCGAAGGTGGGCCCAGGCACGCGGGAATGCCCGTGTGACCTGGGCCCGAGTAGTTTTGAGCGGGTGACGGGAATCGAACCCGCATGGCCAGCTTGGAAGGCTGGAGCTCTGCCATTGAGCTACACCCGCACCGCACCCAACCGACCGGGTGCATGCGGGAGCTTAGCGGGTCGCGCTACTCTCATGCACGCGCCATCGACAACACGGCGCGAACGGGGTGTGGCGCAGTTTGGTAGCGCACTCGCTTTGGGAGCGAGGGGCCGTGGGTTCAAATCCCGCCACCCCGACGATTGGGTGAAGTGTGCTCACGGGGCCGCCTTTGGCGGTCCCGTTCGCCGTTATCGCCGGCGATGTCTTCTGGGGCTCCCGCCCCAGGCCCCGAGCCAAGGGGCTCCGCCCCCTGGACCCCCAGCGTGTGGCCTGCGGCCTACACGCTGTCTTCGTGGGTGCGTACGTGGGCGTGGTCGTTGCGTGCGTGTGCCGTGGTGGTGCGGCCTTGTGTGTGGTGGGTGCGTGGTGATCGCGGTGCTTGGTCGCTGGCGTGGGGGTCGGGAGCTTCGCTCTTCCTGGTCGACCTAGACTTAGGTATCCAATCCCGGGGCGCTGTGCGGTCGGGAGCACTGTGCACGCATTTGCTCGTACGAGGAGACCACGTTGAAGAGCACCGTCGAACAGCTGAGCCCGACCAGGGTCCGGATCAACGTCGAGGTGCCGTTCGACGAGTTGAAGCCCAACTTCGACCGGGCCTACCGCAAGCTCGCCGGCCAGGTCCGCATTCCGGGCTTCCGCCAGGGCAAGGTGCCGCCGCGCGTGCTGGAGTCGCGCATCGGGCGCGCCCCGGTGCTGGACGAGGTGGTCAACGAGGCGATCCCGGCCAAGTACATGGAAGCCGTGAACGCCGGCGAGGTCCGGGCGCTGGGCCGCCCCGACATCGAGGTCACCAAGATCGAGGACGGCGACCACCTGGCGTTCACCGCCGAGGTCGACATCCGCCCCGACATCACCATCCCGGCCTTCGGCGAGCTCGCCGTCAGCGTCGACGACATCGAGATCGCCGACGACGACGTGGACAAGCAGCTCGACGAGCTGCGCGCCCGCTTCGGCACCCTGACCGGCGTCGACCGCCCGGCCGAGAACGGCGACTTCGTCACCGTCGACCTGTCCGCCTCCGTCGACGGCAACGAGGTCGAAGAGGCCCGCACCACCGGCCTGTCCTACGAGATCGGCTCCGGCCAGCTCGTCGAAGGCATCGACGACGCCCTCATCGGCGCCGAGGCCGGCGAGACCAAGACCTTCACCACCCAGCTCGTCGCCGGCGAGTACGAAGGCCGCGACGCCGAGGTCAGCGTCAAGGTCGACAACATCAAGAAGCGCGAGCTGCCCGAGGCCGACGACGAGTTCGCCCAGCTGGCCAGCGAGTTCGACACCCTCGACGAGCTCAAGGCCGACCTGCGCGAGCGCCTCGGCCGCGTCAACAAGATGCAGCAGGGCGTGCAGGCCCGCGACAAGGTCCTCGAGGCCCTCCTCGAGGTCACCGAGGTGCCGCTGCCCGAGGCCGTCGTCGCCGCCGAGGTCGAGACCCGCAAGCACGACGCGGTCCACGCCTTCGACCACGACGACGACCGCTTCAACGAGTGGCTGACCGAGCAGGGCCAGACGGCCGAGGAGTTCGACAGCGAGCTGCGCGTCGCCGCCGAGGCCGCGGTCAAGACCCAGCTCGTGCTCGACGCCATCGCCGACGCCGAGCAGGTCCAGGTCAACGACGCTGAGCTTTCCGAGCGCATCGTCTACCAGGCCCAGCGCTTCGGCATCAGCCCCGACGAGTACGTCCAGCGGGCCCAGCAGGCCGGCCAGCTCGGCGCCATCTTCGCCGACGTCCGCCGCGGCAAGGCGCTGGCCGCGGTCGTCCGCCAGGCCGCCGTCACCGACGCCTCCGGCAACACCATCGACCTGGACGAACTGTTCGGCGCGCCGGCGGCCCCCGCCGTCGAGGAAGCCTCCGACGAGGCGGCCGAGCAGGAGTGACGCCCTGAGCGAACGCGGGCGGCGTCGGGACGTCGGCGCCGCCCGCGTTCGTTAAAGTCGAAGCAAGCCACACGCGGGCCGCCCGCCGGAACACCGGCCCCCGGCCCGCCAGCTCGACCAAGCGACAAGCGAAGCCAGGAGTCATCAGTGAGCCAGTACCAGCCACTCCAGTCCCGCTACGTGCTGCCGTCGTTCGTCGAGCGCACCAGCTACGGGGTCAAGGAGTCCAACCCCTACAACAAGCTGTTCGAGGAGCGCATCATCTTCCTCGGCGTGCAGATCGACGACGCGTCCGCCAACGACGTGATGGCGCAGCTGCTGTACCTGGAGTCGGTCGACCCCGACCGCGACATCATCATGTACATCAACTCGCCCGGCGGCTCGTTCACCTCGCTGATGGCGATCTACGACACCATGCAGTACGTGCGCCCGGACATCGTGACCGTGTGCCTCGGCCAGGCCGCCTCCGCCGCCGCCGTGCTGCTCGCCGCGGGCACCCCCGGCAAGCGCCGCGCGCTGCCCAACTCCCGCATCCTGATCCACCAGCCGGCCACCGAGGGCCTCTACGGCCAGGTGTCCGACCTGGAGATCCAGGCCAACGAGATCCAGCGGGTGCGCCGCGCCCTGGAGACCACGCTGGCCCGGCACACCAACAAGACACCCGACCAGGTGGCCGAGGACATCGACCGGGACAAGATCCTGACCGCCGAGGAGGCCAGGGTCTACGGCATCGTCGACGAGGTGCTGCCGTACCGGAAGCTGTCCGCGCAGAGCTGAACCGGGCCGCGGCCCCGTCCGACACGCCGAATCTGGCTAGTAATCGCCTGGTTCGACACGGTCGGGGCCCGCTGGTCCTCCCGCTCGCGATCGCGGGCGGGTACCGTCGTGGGGAACGTGCGCGACCCATCGGTGTGGGTCGGGCCATCGTGACAGCCAGGTGGACCGGCGACAGTCGGCGAACCGGAGGGGACAGAGGTCAGCGGTCATGGCGCGTATCGGTGACGGCGGAGACCTGCTGAAGTGCTCCTTCTGCGGGAAGAGCCAGAAGCAGGTGAAGAAGCTCATCGCCGGTCCCGGCGTGTACATCTGCGATGAATGCATCGACCTCTGCAACGAGATCATCGAGGAGGAGCTGGCCGAAGCGGGCGACGTCAAACTGGACGAGCTGCCCAAGCCGGCCGAGATCCACGACTTCCTCGACCAGTACGTGATCGGTCAGGACGATGCCAAGCGCACGCTGTCGGTGGCGGTCTACAACCACTACAAGCGCATCCAGGCGGGCGACCGCAACCGGGACGGCCGGGACGACGGCGTAGAGCTCGCCAAGTCCAACATCCTCATGCTCGGCCCGACCGGCTGCGGCAAGACCTACCTCGCCCAGACGCTGGCCAAGCTGCTCAACGTGCCGTTCGCCATCGCCGACGCCACCGCGTTGACCGAGGCCGGATACGTCGGCGAGGACGTCGAGAACATCCTGCTCAAGCTGATCCAGGCCGCCGACTACGACGTCAAGCGGGCCGAGACCGGCATCATCTACATCGACGAGGTCGACAAAATCGCTCGGAAGAGTGAAAACCCGTCGATCACTCGCGATGTCTCCGGCGAGGGCGTGCAGCAGGCCCTGCTGAAGATCCTGGAGGGCACCACCGCCAGCGTGCCGCCGCAGGGCGGCCGCAAGCACCCGCACCAGGAGTTCATCCAGATCGACACGACGAACGTCCTGTTCATCGTGGCCGGCGCCTTCGCCGGGCTCGAGCGCATCATCCAGGACCGGGTCGGCAAGCGCAGCCTCGGCTTCGGCGCCGAGATCCGCTCCAAGGCCGAGATGGAGTCGTCCGACATCTTCGGCGACACCATGCCCGAGGACCTGATCAAGTTCGGCCTGATCCCGGAGTTCATCGGCCGCCTGCCCGTCGTGGCCAGCGTGACCAACCTGGACAAGCCGTCCCTGGTCAAGATCCTCACCGAGCCCCGCAACGCGATGGTGAAGCAGTACCAGAAGCTGTTCGAGATGGACGGCGTCGAGCTGGAGTTCACCAAGACCGCGCTGGAGGCCGTGGCCGACCAGGCGATCCTGCGCGGCACCGGCGCCCGAGGCCTGCGCGCCATCATGGAGGAGGTGCTGCTGCCGGTGATGTACGACATCCCCAGCCGCACCGACGTCGCCAAGGTGGTCATCACCGAGCAGACCGTGCGCGAGAACGTCAATCCGACCATCGTCGCCCGGCAGCCCAGCCGCCGCGAACGCCGCGAGAAGTCGGCCTGACCGCACCGTCAGAACCGCGAAGGCCCGCCCACCCGGAAACGGGAGGGCGGGCCTTCGTCTTGGACCCGACCGGGCGCCGGCCGCTCGGGCCGGCCGCCCGTCAGAAGTTGATCATGTGGCCGGCCAGGCCGTGGACGGCTTCCTTGACGGCCTCGCTCAGGGTCGGGTGCGCGTGCACGTTGCGGGCGACCTCGTTGACGGTCAGGTCCCACTGCTGAGCCAACGTCAGCTCCGGGAGCAGCTCCGTGACGTCCGGGCCGATCATGTGCGCGCCCAGCAGCTCGCCGTGCGTGGCGTGCGCGATGATCTTGACGAAGCCACCGGGGTCGCCGATGCCGTGCGCCTTGCCGTTGGCGGTGAAGGGGAACTTCGCGACCTTGACGTCGAAGCCCTTCTCCTCGGCCTGCTTCTGGGTGTAGCCGAAGCTGGCGATCTGCGGCTGGCAGAACGTGGCCCGAGGGATCATCACGTAGTCCAGCTCCATCGTCTCCGCGTCGGCGATCGTCTCCGCCGCGACGATGCCCATCGACTCGGCGGCGTGCGCCAGCATCAGCTTCGCGGTGACGTCGCCGATGGCGAAGATGTGCGGCACGCTCGTGCGGCCCCGGCCGTCGATGTCGATCGCGCCGCGCTCGGTCAGCCGGACGCCGGTCTTCTCCAGGCCGTAGCCCTCGACCCGCGGCTGGAAGCCGATCGCCTGGAGCACCTTGTCGGCCTCCAGCACCTGCTGCTGGCCGTCCTTGCTGACGGTGACCAGGACCTTGTCGCCGGAGTCGTCGATCGCGTCGACCCGCGTCGAGGTGAGCACCTTGATGCCGAGCTTGCGGTAGCGCTTGGCCAGCTCGGCCGAGACCTCCTCGTCCTCCAGCGGGACGGGCCGGTCCAGGAACTCGACGATGGTGACGTCGACGCCGTAGCCGTGCATGACGTACGCGAACTCGACGCCGATCGCGCCGGCGCCGGCGATGATGATGCTGCCCGGCAGGGTGTCGGTGAGGATCTGCTCCTCGTAGGTCACCACCCGCTCGGACAGCTTCGTGCCCGGCAGCAGCCGCGTCGTCGCGCCGGTGGCCAGGATGCAGTTGTCGAAGGTGACCGTCTCCTGGCCGCCGTCGGTCAGCGCGACCTGGATCGTGTTGGCGTCGGTGAACGTGCCCCAGCCGAAGAACTGCTGGATCTTGTTCTTCTTCATCAGGAAGTGGACGCCCTTGACCCGGCCGTCGGCGACCTTGCGGCTGCGCTGGAAGGCGGCGCCGAAGTCCATCGTGATGCCGCCCTCGGCGTGGATGCCGAAGGCCTCGGCCTCGCCGGTCAGCAGGTGCGCCAGTTCGGCGTTGCGCAGCAGGGCCTTGGACGGGATGCAGCCCACGTTCAGGCAGACGCCGCCCCAGTACCGGTCCTCGATGATCGCCGTCCGCAGCCCCAGCTGCGCCGCTCGGATCGCCGCGACGTACCCGCCGGGTCCGGCCCCCACCACCACGACGTCGAAGTGTGTGCTCATGCTCCAACCCTAGTCAGCGCCACGCCCGCCTCCGATGTGACGTTCAAGCAGTGGCGGGCCGCACACGGCGAAATGGTTGTGAATCCGGTTCACAGCCGTTTCGCTCTGTGTCGCCGACACGTCCGACTCAGCGCAGGACGCGGTCGGCGCCGGTGTAGACGTTCATCGAGTCGCCGCGGAGGAAGCCGATGAGGGTCATGCCCTGTTCGTCGGCGAGCTCGGCGGCGAGCGAGGACGGGGCGGACACGGCGGACAGGATGGGGATGCCGGCCATGGCGGCCTTCTGCACGAGTTCGAAGGAGGCGCGGCCGGAGACCATGAGGACGCAGCCGCGCAGCGGGATCAGTCCCGATTGGACGGCCCAGCCGACGACCTTGTCGACGGCGTTGTGCCGGCCGACGTCCTCGCGGGCGACGAGCAGCTCGCCGTCGGTGGTGAACAGCCCGGCGCCGTGAAGACCGCCGGTGGTGTCGAAGACCTTCTGAGCGGCCCGCAGCTTGTCGGGCAGCGTGGTGAGGACGTCGACGGAGACGGCGCAGTTGTCGGTGGCGGGGGCGTGGCGGGTCTTCAGCCGGACGGCGTCGAGGGCGGCCTTGCCGCACACGCCGCAGGAGGAGGTGGTGTAGAAGTTCCGCTCCACGCCGACGTCGGGCGGGGCGACGCCGGGGGAAAGTGAGACTTCGAGCACATTGTACGTGTTTCGACCGTCGGGACCGGTTCCGGCGCAGTAGCGGGCCGCCGAGATGTCCTCGCGATCACCGATCACCCCCTCGGTGAGCAAAAAGCCATGGGCCAGTTCCACATCGTTGCCCGGCGTTCGCATCGTCACCGCGACCGCTTTTCCGTCAATCCGCAATTCGAGTGGTTCTTCGGCCGCTAGTGCATCCGGACGAGAGCGTTCGCCCTGGTGGGAGAGCTTGAGTACCGGCCGTCGGACGGTCACCCTTCCCATTTCGGAACCTCCCAGTTTCGTAAGTCTTCGGTTCATTCCGTTCGGCGCGTCAGCGGTGCCGTTCGTCGTTACGTGCGCCACTCGGTCGTGCCGAGTCACACCCGATCCCAATAGGTTCCATTCTCAACTATCTGGGAGGGCAGTGGAGATGGGACTCGGGGTCCTTGATCGCTCGCGCACGATCGCGCCGGGGGGATGGAGCCGCTGGCTCGTACCGCCCTCCGCGCTCGCCGTGCACCTGTCGATCGGACAGGCCTACGCGTGGAGCGTGTTCAAGACGCCGCTGGAGAAGGCGCTTCACCTCAACGGGGTGGAGAGCGGCCTGCCGTTCCAGCTGGCGATCGTCATGCTCGGCCTGTCGGCGGCCTTCGGCGGCACGCTCGTCGAACGCAACGGACCGCGATGGGCGATGGCGGTGGCATCCGTCGCGTTCGGCGCTGGGTTCCTGATCGCCGCGCTCGGCGTGGCGACGTCACAATTCTGGCTGGTCGTCGTGGGCTACGGCCTGGTCGGCGGCATCGGCCTCGGTATCGGCTACATCTCGCCGGTCTCGACGCTGATCAAGTGGTTCCCGGACCGTCCGGGCATGGCCACCGGTATCGCGATCATGGGCTTCGGCGGCGGAGCGTTGATCGCGTCACCCTGGTCGACGGCCATGCTGGCCGGCTTCGGCACCACCACCTCGGGCATCGCGGCGACGTTCGCGGTGCACGGCGTGGTGTACGCGATCTTCATGGCGATGGGTGTGTTCCTGGTCCGGGTGCCGGCCGACGGCTGGAAGCCGGCCGGGTGGGACCCGTCGCAGGCCACCGTGCACAGGCTGATCACCACCAACAACGTGAGCGCGTCCAACGCGATCAAGACGCCGCAGTTCTGGCTGCTGTGGCTGGTGCTGTGTCTGAACGTGACCGCGGGCATCGGCATCCTGGAGAAGGCGTCGCCGATGATCGTCGACTTCTTCAAGGTGAGCCCGGCTCCGGCCGCGGGCTTCGTCGCGTTGCTGTCGCTGACCAACATGCTCGGCCGGTTCGTGTGGTCGTCCACCTCGGACGCCATCGGCCGCAAGAACATGTACCGCATCTACCTCGGGGTCGGCGCGCTGCTGTACCTCGTGCTGGTGCTGGCCGGCGGATCGTCCAAGGCCGTGTTCGTGCTGGCCGCGATGCTGATCCTGTCGTTCTACGGCGGCGGGTTCTCCACCGTGCCGGCCTACCTGCGTGACCTGTTCGGCACCTACCAGGTCGGCGCCATCCACGGCCGCCTGCTCACCGCGTGGTCAGTGGCCGGTGTGGCCGGGCCGCTGATCATCGACGGGATCGCCGACGCGCAGAAGGCCGCCGGCAAGTCCGGTCCCTCGCTGTACGCGCTGTCCTTCTTCATCATGATCGGCCTGTTGGTCATCGGCTTCGTGGCCAACGAGCTGATCAAGCCGGTCGACAGCAAGTACCACGAGCCGGCGGCCAACTCGGACGCGCCGGCCGTCGAGGAGGTGGACGCGAAGTGAACCGCACCGCGCTCATGACCGTCGCCTGGCTGTGGGTTGGTTTGCCGTTCGCGTACGGCCTCTACCAGTTGATCGTCAAGGTGACGCAGCTCTTCCAGAGCTGACAACACAGACACGAAGGGCCGGAACGCAATGCGTTCCGGCCCTTCGTGTCTGTTGTGGACGAACAAAGTCGAGGAACGGTCAGCTTTGTTCGAGGCGGATGATGATCGCCTTGGACGTCGGGGTGTTGGAGGTGTAGGCCGTGGAGTTCAGCGGCACCAAAGCATTGGCCTCGGGGAAGTAGGCGGCGGCGCAGCCCTTGGCGGTGGGGTAGGAGATCACGCGGAAGTGCTTGACCCGGCGTTCCTCCAGACCGTCGGGGGACGGCCACTCGCTGACCATGTCGACCATCGCGCCGTCGGAGATGCCAAGGGCCGCAAGGTCCTCGGGATTGACGAACACGACCCGGCGGCCGTCGTGGACGCCGCGGTAGCGGTCGTCGAGGCCGTAGATCGTGGTGTTGTACTGGTCGTGGCTGCGCAGCGTCTGCAGGATCAGGCGGCCGGCGGGCACGGCGATGACCTGCACCGGGTTCACCGTGAAGTTGGCCTTGCCGGTGGTGGTGGGGAAGGAGCGGGAATCCCGGGGCGGATGCGGCAGCACGAAGCCGTCGGGCTCGCGGACACGGGCGTTGTAGTCCGAGAAGCCGGGAACGACACGGGAAATGTGGTCGCGCAGGACGTCGTAGTCGCCCTCGAAGGTCTCCCACGGCACGGTGTGCGAGGAGCCGAAGACGGCGCGGGCCAGCCGCGAGACGATGGCGACCTCGGACAGCAGCGCCGGTCCGGCGGGGGCGAGGCGACCGCGTGACCGGTGCACGACGGACATGGAGTCCTCGACGGTGACGAACTGGGTGCCGGCGGCCTGGTCGTCCCGCTCGGTGCGGCCGAGCGTGGGCATGATGAGGGCGACCTTGCCCGGCACGACGTGCGACATGTTCAGCTTGGTGGACACGTGCACGGTGAGGTCCATGGACTTCAACGCCCGCATGGTGACCTCGGTGTCGGGCGTCGCCGACACGAAGTTGCCGCCGACGGCGAAGAACACCTTGGCCTTGCCGTCCCGCATGGCGTGGATGGCCTCGACGGTGTCGTAGCCGTGCGCCCGCGGGGAGGTGATGCCGAACTCGGTGTCCAGAGCGGACAGGAACTTCTCGGCCGGCTTCTCGTAGATGCCCATGGTGCGATCGCCCTGGACGTTGGAGTGCCCGCGCACGGGGCATACGCCGGCCCCGGGCTTGCCGATCATGCCGCGCATCAGCAGCACGTTGACCAGCTCGCGGATGGTGGGCACGGACTGCTTGTGCTGGGTCAGACCCATGGCCCAGCAGATGATCGTGCGCTTGGAGTCGACCAGAAGCCGTGCCACGTGGGCGATCTGCTCGCGGGAGAGACCGGTGGCGGCGTCCACCTCGTCCCAGTCGAGCCGGCGGATGTCGGCCGCCCACTCCTCGAAGCCGTGCGTGCTGGACTCGATGAACTCCCGGTCCAGCACCGTGCCCGGGGCGGCGTCCTCGGCGGCGAGCACCAGGTGCCCCAGCGCGCGGAAGAACGCAAGGTCGCCGCCGAGCCGGATCTGGCAGAACTCGTCGGCCAGCGGCGTGCCCTTGCCGACGACGCCGCGCACGTTCTGCGGGTTCTTGAACCGCATGAGCCCGGCCTCGGGCAGCGGGTTCACCGCGACGATGGTGGCGCCGTTGCCCTTGGCCTCCTCCAGCGCGGACAGCATGCGCGGGTGGTTGGTGCCGGGGTTCTGCCCGACGACCAGCAGCAGGTCCGCATTGGTGACGTCGGCCAGGCTGACCGAGCCCTTGCCGATGCCGATGGTCTGGATCAGCGCCGACCCGGACGACTCGTGGCACATGTTCGAGCAGTCCGGCAGGTTGTTGGTGCCGAGCGAGCGGGCCAGCAGCTGATAGGCGAAGGCGGCCTCGTTGCTGGTTCGCCCGGACGTGTAGAAGATCGCCTCGTTCGGGTCGTCCAGCTCACGCAGGGCCCCGCCGACCAGGGAGAACGCGTCGTCCCAGGAGATCGGCTCGTAATGGCTCGCGCCCTCACGCAGCACCATCGGCTCGGTCAGCCGGCCCTGCTTGCCCAGCCAGTAGTCGGTCTTCTCGGCCAGTTCGGCCACCGAGTGCCGGGCGAAGAACTCGGGCGTGACACGCCGGACGGTGGCCTCCTCGGCGACCGCCTTGGCCCCGTTCTCGCAGAACTCGGCCAGCTTGCGGTGCCCCTGGGCCTCCGGCCACGCGCAGCCCGGGCAGTCGAAGCCCTCGCGCTGGTTGAGCAGGCGCAGGGTGCGGGCGCTGCGCACGGCGCCCATCTCGTCCCAGCCGTGCTGGAGCGACACCAGCACGCCCTTCACCCCGGCCGCGTACGTTTTCGGCTCGCCGACCTTGATCTTGCTCTCGTCGACGTCCTGCTGCGGAGGCCTGCGCGTCATGACCGCCATTGTCCGCCTGTCGCATGGTGGAAAGCCAGGCGGGTCAGCAGCGGTCGCCGGTGTTCACGGGGTGTTTGGGGTCGTAGTAGGCCTGCGGCGACTCCGTGCCGGGCCGCGCCGCGGACCCGGGGCCGGAGTACAGCGGGCCCAGCAGTCCCTGCTGGGCCAGGTCGCAGTTCATCGCGTAGAGGTACGAGTTCTCGGTCGACGGCCACGGCTTGCCGTCCACGATCTGGTAGTCGGCGTTCTCGTGGATGACCGAGACGATGTCCCACGGCGTCGCCGGCGCCTGGTGCGAGGCGGGCTGAAAGGCGTAGGCGTAGACGAAGTTGGTGTGCACGACCAGTTCGCCGTGCTCGCCCACGGAACTGGTCATGTCACCGGTCACCTTGGGCGGCGCCGGCAGCAGCTGGTAGCCGTCGGCGATCTTGGTGAGCCGGGTGCCGGGGTCGGGCAGCTTGACGCCCGGGGCCAGCGTGGCCAGGTACGGCGTGTTGTCGTGCTTGAGGATGACCTCGGGGTCCAGCCGCGCCTCGGTGGTGGTGCGCCGCACGGCCTGGTAGGCGGCGGCGACCTGGGCGGCGGTGAAGGGACCGGTCGCCTTGCCGGCCGGCGCCGGGACGTCGGTCGGCCAGTCGGCGGCCGGCGTGGCGGCGAAGGGCTGGGCCAGGTCGACGTGCCCGTCGGCCTCGGCCCGGGTCGGCTCCGGCGCGGTGGTGGTGGTCGGCGTCGCGGCGGTGGTCGGCGGGGCCGCCGAGGCCGGCAGCTCGACCGAGCCGACCCGGTAGAGAACGATCAGCGCCCCGCAGAACAGGACCAGCACGACGGGGATGACCAGGCGGCTGTAGCGCGGTCCCGGTCGGCGCGGGCGCGACTTCCTGGCCGCGCGTCGGGCCCGCTTCTCGGCCGCGCGCAGCCACTTCTCATCCGTCAGATCCGGATGCCGGTCGATGTCGTCCACGGTTTCCCCCCGTTTCGGCGCGAGCACTGTAGCAACGGCGGTGTCACCCGTTCGTTGGGTGCCGTCGCGCCTCCGTAGACTCTTCGCGTGACCGAGACCCTTCCGCCGCAGTACACCACCGACCTCCCCGCCGCCTGGAACCCGGCGGAGGTAGAGCAGGGGCTGTACCAGCGGTGGGTGGACAACGGCTACTTCCAGGCCGACCCGGCCAGCGACAAGCCGCCGTTCTGCATCGTGCTGCCGCCGCCCAACGTCACCGGCAGCCTGCACATGGGCCACGCCCTCAACCACACGGTGATGGACGCGCTGACCCGCCGCCGCCGCATGCAGGGCTACGAGGCGCTGTGGCTGCCGGGCATGGACCACGCCGGCATCGCCACCCAGAACGTGGTCGAGCGCCAGCTGGCCGGCGAGGGCCTGTCGCGGCACGACCTCGGCCGTGAGCGCTTCGTCGAGCGGGTCTGGGGCTGGAAGGCCGAGTACGGCGGCAAGATCCTGGACCAGATGCGCCGTCTCGGCGACAGCGTGGACTGGAGCCGCGAGCGCTTCACCATGGACGAGCCGCTCTCGCGCGCCGTGCAGACCATGTTCAAGAAGCTGTTCGACGACGGCCTGGCCTACCGGGCCGAGCGGATCATCAACTGGTGCCCCCGCTGCCTCACGGCGCTGTCGGACATCGAGGTCGAGCACTCCGAGGACGAGGGTGAGCTCGTCTCCATCCGCTACGGCGACGGCGACGCCTCGATCGTGGTGGCCACGACCCGCGCCGAGACCATGCTGGGCGACACCGCCGTCGCGGTGCACCCGGACGACGAGCGCTACAAGCACCTCATCGGCACCGAGGTCGAGCTGCCGCTGACCGGCCGCCGCATCCCGATCGTCGGCGACGAGCACGTGGACCCGGCGTTCGGCACGGGCGCGGTCAAGGTGACGCCGGCGCACGACCCGAACGACTTCGAGATCGGCCAGCGGCACTCGCTGCCGTCCATGACGATCATGGACTCCCGCGGCGTGATCTCGGTGGCCGGCCCGTTCGAGGGTCTCGACCGGTTCGAGGCGCGTCCCGCCGTGGTGGCGGCGCTGCGCGAGCTGGGCCGGATCGTCGCGGAGAAGCGGCCGTACCTGCACTCGGTCGGCCACTGCTCCCGCTGCGACACCGTGGTCGAGCCGCGGCTGTCGCTGCAGTGGTTCGTCAACGTGGGCCCGCTGGCCAAGGCCGCCGGCGACGCCGTGCGCGACGGCCGCACCACCGTGCACCCGCCGGAGCTGGCCAAGCGCTACTTCGACTGGGTCGACAACCTGCACGACTGGTGCATCTCGCGGCAGCTGTGGTGGGGCCATCGGATCCCGGTCTGGTACGGCCCGGACGGCGAGGTCGTCTGCGTCGGACCGGACGAGCAGCCGCCGACCGGCGAGGGCTGGCACCAGGACGAGGACGTGCTGGACACGTGGTTCTCCTCGGGCCTGTGGCCGATGTCCACGCTCGGCTGGCCCGACAAGACCGCCGACCTGGCCAAGTTCTATCCGACCAGCGTGCTGTCCACCGGCTACGACATCCTGTTCTTCTGGGTCGCCCGGATGATGATGTTCGGCCTGTACGCGATGGACGGCGCGCAGCCGTTCGACCACGTGTACCTGCACGGCCTGATCCGCGACGCGCAGGGCAAGAAGATGTCCAAGTCGCGCGGCAACGTCATCGACCCGCTGAACTGGCTGGACACCTTCGGCGCCGACGCCGCCCGGTTCACGCTGGCCCGCGGGGCCAACCCGGGCGCCGACATGGCGCTGGCCGAGGAGTGGGCCGGCGGGTCCCGCAACTTCTGCACGAAACTGTGGAACGCCAGCCGGTTCGCGCTGCTCAACGGAGCGACCACGGCCGTGCCGGTGCCGGCCCGCGACGAGCTGACCGACGCCGACCGGTGGATCCTCGACCGCGCCGACCAGGTGGTGTCCGAAGTGGACGCCCTGTTCGAGCGCTACGAGTTCGCCAAGCTGTGCGAGGCGCTGTACCACTTCACCTGGGACGAGTACTGCGACTGGTACCTGGAGCTGGCCAAGGTCCAGATCGCCGAGGGCGGCGCGCGGGCCGAGGCGACCAGGGCCGTGCTCGGGCACGTGCTGGACAAGGTGCTCCGCCTGCTGCACCCGGTGATCCCGTTCATCACCGAGACGCTGTGGACCGCGCTGACCGGCGGCGAGTCGCTGATGATCGCCGAGTGGCCGACGGTGTCCGGGGTCGACGCGGACGGTGTTGCCGCGCGGCGCATCGACACCGTGCAGAAGCTGATCACCGAGGTCCGGCGGTTCCGCGCCGACCAGGGTCTCAAGCCCGGCCAGAAGGTGCCGGCGCGACTGTCCGGTGTGGACGAAGCCGACATCGCCGGCCAGCTGGCGGCGATCCGCGCCATCGCCCGGCTGGAGGAGCCGTCCGACGGCTTTGCCGCCAGCGCCTCGCTCGAGGTCGGCGGCGTGCACGTCGAGCTGGACACCTCCGGCACGATCGACGTGGCCGCCGAGCGCAAGCGGCTGGCCAAGGACCTCGCGGCGGCCGAAAAAGAACTGGCCCAGTGCGACGGAAAGCTGAACAATCCGGCTTTCGTCGACAAGGCCCCGGCGCAGGTCGTAGACAAGATCAAGGCGCGCCGGGAGGCCGCCGTCGCCGACATCGCGCGGGTGTCCGCGCGTTTGGACGCACTGCCGGAAGGGTGATTTCTCCATGACGGGTGACGGAATTCCGCAGCGCCCGTCGATGGAGGGCATCGAGGACAAGTGGTCGGGCCGGTGGGCAGCGGACGAGACGTTCCGCTTCCACCGGCCCGATTCCCGTGCTGAGGTGTTTTCCATCGACACGCCGCCGCCGACGGTGAGCGGGTCGCTGCACGTAGGCCACGTCTTCAGCTACACCCACACCGACGTAGTAGCCCGGTTCCAGCGCATGCGCGGCAAGCACGTGTTCTACCCGATGGGGTGGGACGACAACGGGCTGCCGACCGAACGCCGTGTGCAGCTGCGCTACGGCGTGCGCTGCGATCCGTCGCTGCCGTACGACCCGTCGTATGCGCCGGCAGAAACCTCCGGCAAGCAGCAGGTCGGCATCTCGCGACGGAACTTCGTCGAGCTGTGCCAACGGATGACCGTCGAGGACGAGCAGGTCTTCGAGGCGCTGTGGCGTCGGCTCGGGCTGTCCGTCGACTGGTCGCTGACGTACTCGACGATCGGCCCGTACGCGCAACGCGTGGCGCAGCTGGGTTTCCTCCAGCTGGTGCGGGAAGGTCAGGCCTACCAGTCGGAAGCGCCGTCGCTGTGGGACGTGACGTTCCAGACCGCGGTGGCCCAGGCCGAACTGGAGGCGCGGGACCACGCCGGCGCCTGGCACCGGATCTCCTTCGGCCCGGTGGAGATCGAGACCACCCGGCCCGAGCTGCTGCCGGCCTGTGTGGCGCTGATCGCCCATCCGGACGACGAGCGGTACAAGGCGCTCGTCGGCACCACTGTGCGATCTCCCTTGTTCGGCATGGAGATTCCGGTGCTCGCCCATCCAGATGCCGAGCCGGAGCGCGGCGCGGGCATCGCGATGTGTTGCACCTTCGGCGATCTGACCGACGTGCGCTGGTGGCGTGAGCTGAAGTTGCCCACCCGTACGGTGATCGGCCGGGACGGCCGGTTCCTGCCGGAGCCGCCCGAGGGCGTGCCGGCCTCGCCGTACGACGAGCTGGCCGGGCTGACGGCGTTCAGCGCGCGCAAGCGGATCGTCGAGCTGCTGCGGGAATCCGGCGACCTGATCGGCGAGCCGCGGCCGACGACCCGACCGGTCAACTTCTACGAGAAGGGCGACAAGCCGCTGGAGATCGTCTCCAGCCGGCAGTGGTTCGTGCGCAGCCTGGAGCACCGGGAAGCGTTGCTGCGCCGGGGATCCGAGCTTCGCTGGCACCCGGCGTGGATGCGCAACCGGTACGACGACTGGGCCAAGGGGCTCAATTCGGACTGGCTGGTCAGCCGCCAGCGCTTCTTCGGCGTGCCGTTCCCCGTCTGGTATCCGCTCGACGCCAGCGGCGAACCCCGTTACGAGGCGCCGATTCTGCCTTCGCCGGAGCAGTTGCCGGTGGACCCGTCCAGCCAGGCGCCGCCCGGCTACGACGAGTCGCAGCGCGGCGCGCCCGGCGGCTTCGCCGGCGATCCGGACGTGATGGACACGTGGATGACGTCCTCGATGTCGCCGCTGATCGTGTCCGGCTGGCAGCACGATCCGGCGTTGTTCGCGCTGACCTATCCGATGGACCTGCGACCGCAGAGCCACGAGATCATCCGGACCTGGTTGTTCTACTCGGTGCTGCGCTCGCACGTCGAGCAGGACGCCCTACCGTGGTCCGACGCGGTCATCTCCGGCTGGATCCTCGATCCCGACCGGAAGAAGATGTCCAAGTCGGCCGGCAAGGTCGTCACGCCGGACGGCCTGCTCGCCGAGCACGGCTCCGACGGCGTGCGCTACTGGGCCGCCAGCGGTCGGCCCGGCACCGACACCGCCTTCGACCCCGGGCAGATGAAGGTCGGCCGCCGGCTGGCCACCAAGCTGCTCAACGCCAGCCGCTTCGTGCTGTCCTTCGACGAGCCGTCCTCTTCGGACACCATCACGCATCCGTTGGACCAGGCCATGATCGCGGCCCTGTCGTCCGTTGTGGACGATGCGACCACGGCCCTGGACGGCTTCGAGCACACCACCGCGCTGGAGCGGGTCGAGCGGTTCTTCTGGACCTTCTGCGACGACTACCTCGAACTCGTCAAGGAACGGGCCTACAGCGCCGACGGCTCGTCGGCCCGGGTCGCGCTGCGGACCGGGCTGTCGACGCTGCTGCGGCTGTTCGCGCCGTACCTGCCGTATGTGACGGAGGAGGTGTGGTCCTGGTGGCAGGAGGGCTCCGTGCACCTCGCCTCGTGGCCGGCTGCGATCCGAAGCGGCGGTGACGCCTCGGCGCTGGACCTCGCCTCCGTGGCCATCTCCGCCGTTCGCAAGGCCAAGTCCACGGCCAAGCTCTCCATGCGCGCCGACGTCGCCGCCGTCGAGATCGCCGCCGACCCCGCCACCCTGGCGCTGGTCAGCGGCTTCGCCGACGACCTCGTCGCCGCCGGCCGCATCGGCGAGCTCCGCTACCGCGAGGTCGACGGCGGCGAGCTCGAGGTGACCGTCCAGTTGTAATAACATTTTGTCATGACAACGACGGTGGGTATTCGTGAGGTGACCCGGCACACCTCCCAGGTGGTGCACCGCGCCGCCGCGGGGGAGACCGTGGTGATCACCGAGCACGACCGGCCGATCGCGATGCTCGTGCCGCTGCCGGCCACCGGGAATCCGGTTGTCGACCAGTTGATTCGAGAGGGCAAGCTCACGCCGGCCAGCAATCCGGCCGGCGTGGCTGCCCTGCTCGCGATCACCCCGCATCCGGCGAGCGACGGAACCGACACGGCCGACGTCGTGTCGGAGCTCCGCGAGGACCGTTTGTGATCTATCTGGACGGCTCAGCCGTGGTGAAGCTGGTTCGCCAGGAAGCCGAAACCCATGCTCTGCGCGCGTGGTTGGCGGCCAGCGCCGCACCGCTCGTGTCGTCGGCGCTCGTACGTACGGAGACAGCGCGGGCTTTGACTCGAAGTGATCCGGCCGCGTTGATGGTGTTGCCTTCCGTGCTGGCGCTCGTGCACCAGCGGTCCGTCACCGATGACGTGCTCGATGTCGCCGGTCGGTACGTGGATCCGCACCTGCGCAGTGTTGACGCGATCCATTTGGCCACCGCGGAGGAACTCCGGTCGGCCATCACGTGGTTCGTCGCGTACGACAAGGGGCTGTCCGATGCCGCGCAGGCGCGCGGCCTGCCCGTCTGCATGCCTGTCTGAGCAGGAACGCCGCACACGTAGAATCGGTGGGTACCCCGTCGTCCAGTGCACCGGAGACCAGCGTGCCCCAGAACGATCCCGAGGCGCTCGCGGCGCTGCGCGAGGTCGAGTCCGAACTGGACACCCGGTGGCCGGAGACGAAGATGGAGCCGTCCACGGACCGGATCGCGGCGCTGGCCGACGTGCTGGGGGAGCCGCAGCGGTCGTACTCGGTGGTGCACATCACGGGCACGAACGGCAAGACGTCGACCAGCCGGATGATCGACGCGCTGTTCACGCGGATCGGCTTGCGCACGGGGCGGTACACGAGCCCGCACCTGCAGCTGGCGACCGAGCGGATCAGCCTGGACGGGGAGCCGATCAGCGCGCGGCAGTACGTGGAGGTCTACCACGACATCGAGCCGTACATCGCGATGGTGGACGCCAAGTCGGACGTGAAGATGAGCAAGTTCGAGGTGCTCACCGGCATGGCCTTCGCCGCGTTCGCCGACGCGCCGGTGGACGTGGCGGTGGTGGAGGTCGGCCTCGGCGGCCGCTGGGACGCCACCAACATCGCGGACGGCAAGGTCGCGGTGATCACCCCGATCGACATCGACCACACCGACTTCCTCGGCACGGACATTCTCGGCATCGCGGCGGAGAAGGCCGGCATCATCAAGGAGGGCGCGGTGGCGGTGCTGGCCGAGCAGCGCCCCGAGGTGGCGCAGGTGCTGCTGGAGCGCTGCGCGGAGGTGGGCGCGACGGTGGCGCGCCAGGGCATGGAGTTCGGTGTGCTGGCGTCGGAGGCGGCGGTAGGCGGCCAGCTGTTGACGCTGCAGGGCCTCGGCGGCGTGTACGACGAGGTCTTCCTGCCGCTGTTCGGCGCGCACCAGGCGCAGAACGCCGCGCAGGCGCTGGCCGCGGTGGAGGTGTTCTTCGGCGCGGGGGCCGGCCGCAAGGTCGACGTCGACGCCGTGCGCGAGGCCTTCGCGACGGTGACCTCGCCGGGCCGGCTGGAGCGGGTCCGCAACGCCCCCAGCGTGTTCGTCGACGCCGCGCACAACCCGCACGGCGCCCGCGCGCTGGCGACGGCGCTGCAGGACCAGTTCTCCTTCCAGAAGCTGGTCGGCGTGGTGAGCGTGATGGAGGACAAGGACGTCGAGGGCATTCTCGCCGCCCTTGAGCCCGTGTTCACCGAGGTCGTGCTGACCAACAACGGCTCACCCCGGGCGATGGACGCCGACAAGCTGGCCGGCCTGGCCCGTGACGTGTTCGGCGAGGACCGCATCCTCGTCGAGCCCCGCCTCGACGACGCCATCGAGGAGGCCGTCCGGCTGGCCGAGGAGATCGAGGACGGCCCGGTGTCGGCCGGCGGCGTCGTGGTGACCGGCTCCGTCGTCACCGCCGGCGCCGCGCGCGCCCTGTTCGGCAAGGAACCCGAGTGAGCGCCCCCGACCCGATGAAGGGCATCCGCGGCATCATGGCCGGCACCATGGTGCTGGAGGCCATCGTCACCGGGCTGGGCCTGTTCGTCCTGTCCCGCGTCGACCACCTCAGCGGCTGGCCCGTCACCGCCGTCGCCGTGCTGGCGGTGCTGATGGTGGTGTCCGCCGGCTTCTTCGGCCGCCCGTGGGGTGTCCCGTTCGCCCTGGTGCTCCAGGTGCTGATCCTGGTCGGCTTCGTGCTGAGCGTCCCGCTCGGCGTGGTCGGCGTGCTGTTCGGCCTGGTCTGGGTCTACCTGCTGTGGGTGCGGCGCGACGTCGCGCGACGCATCGCCGAGGGCACGCTGCCCAGCCAGCAGCAGTAAGAGTGAGGCTGACGAGCAGGGGGCGAGTGACCATCCCCCTCAAAATTCGCGAAGAGTTCGGGTTGAGTCCCGGCGACGAAGTCGACTTCGTGCTCGACGAGCATGGCCTGCATGTGGTCAAGCGCAGCAGGCAGCCGGTCCGGGCCGACGCGGTCGAGCCGATCACCCCGGAGAGCTGAGCGCCGCCGCAAGGGGCCAGAATGCTCGGGTTCGCAGTCGAACGGGGGAGGACGACGATGACGGGGCCTTACCAGCAGCCGGGCTCGTGGGGACCGCCGCCCCCGCCGATGCCGCCGCCCCGCAAGTCGCAGACGGGCGCGATCGTCGGGACCGTCGTCGGTGTCGTGCTGATGCTGGGGCTGGGGACCTGGGCGGTCATCGGCATCATCAGCAGCCGGCACAGCACCGAGGCCGGCGGCACGGGCACCAGCACCACCAAGACCACCCGCACCACCACCCGCCCGCCGCGCACCACCAACACCAGCAGCGTCCGGTTCGCCGTCAACGACTGCGTGTGGCTGGACGTGAAGACCAGCGAGCGCGTGTCCTGCACCTCCGACAAAGCGGCGCTCCAGATCAACCTGGTGATCCCGCAGCAGGACAAGTGCGCCGACACCGACGCGTACGACTCCTACGGCGACGGCTGGTACGACGGCAAACTGGCGCTGCGGTACTGCGCCTCGCTGTCCGTGCCCAAGGGCCAGTGCGTGCAGCTCGACCTCGACGACACCGGTTTCGTCGAACGTGCCTCGTGCTCCGCCACCAAGCCGTTGGCCGCCGGCGCCCCCAATGCCAAGACGTATCAGGTGACCGACGTGGTCAGCAGCGCCGACGCCAAGACGGCCTGCGACAAGGTGCCGGCCACCGACGACGTGTGGTTCTACCAGTCGCCCAAGTCCGGGCAGTTCGCCTGCCTGAAACAGCTCGGCGGCTGACCGGTTACCCTGCTGGCCGGATAGTCCCTTTACCGAAGGAGTTCGGACCACCGTGAGTGAGCGCACCCTGGTGCTGGTCAAGCCGGACGGCGTCAGCCGCGGCCTGGTCGGCGAGGTCATCGCCCGGATCGAGCGCAAGGGCCTCAAGCTCGCCGCGCTGGAGCTGCGCACCGCCGAGCGCGCTGTCGCCGAGGAGCACTACGCCGAGCACGCCGGCAAGGGCTTCTACAACGACCTGGTCGAGTTCATCACCGGCGGTCCGCTGGTGGCGATCGTGGTCGAGGGCACGCGGGCGATCTCGGCGTTCCGGCAGCTGGCCGGCGGCACGGACCCGGTGGAGAAGGCGACGCCGGGCACCATCCGGGGCGACTTCGGCCTGGAGGTCCAGTTCAACCTGGTGCACGGCTCGGACTCGCCGGAGTCGGCCGACCGCGAGATCAAGATCTGGTTCCCGAACCTCTGAGCTGTCACCGGGCCGGCGGATGACGCCGGCCCGGCCCAGGGGTCGATCAGAGGTGGTCGAGCAGGGCGGTCAGCGGCCGGGGAATGCGGTCGAGGTCTACGGCCTCGGCCATCAGCCGGGCGTAGTGGTACTTGCCGCCGGAGCGGCCGCCCATGAGCCGGCGGAGCTGGTCGTGCAGGCTGCGGCCGCGCTGGGCGGGCTGCCGCTGGAGCTTGCGGAACGAGGCGAGACGGCCCTCGGCCTCGACGAGGCTTTCGACCTGTGACGGGCCGACGGCTCGGATGAGCTCGTCCTCGAGGTCGGCGGTGCAGCGGAAGAAGCCGCTGTCCTCAAGGTCGGCGTCGGCGAGCCCGAAGCGGTCCAGAGCGCGACGGAAGAAGCGTTCCTCGGCGCTGTCGTAGAGCCCGGCGACGGTGATGTCGAGCGGGACGTAGCGGTCGAGGTAGTGGCCGATGTTGGTGGCGCCGCCCATGGCCTCGACGTGAATGCCCTCGGCGGCCAGGTCGCGGCCGCGCCGCCGGGCGACGACCTCCAGCGCGAGCTGATCGCTGACTCCCTCGACCAGCACCACGGCGCGCATGACGCCAACATATGTCAGGGGTGCCCGCTACCGTCGGGTCCGTGAGTGACGACGCGGTCCTTGTGCAGGCGGACGGCCTGGTCAAACGGTTCGGCGACTTCGAGGCCGTGCGCGGCGTGGACGTGAAGGTCCGGCGTGGCGAGGCCTTCGGCTTCCTCGGTCCGAACGGCGCGGGCAAGTCGTCGACGATGCGCATGATCGCCTGCACGTCTCCGCGCACGGCCGGCGAGCTGCGGGTGCTGGGCCTCGACCCGGATCGGCACGGCCCGCGGATCCGAGGTCGGCTCGGTGTGGTGCCACAGCAGGACAATCTCGACAACGAGCTGACCGTCCGGCAGAACCTCCAGGTGTACGGCCGGTATTTCGGCCTGTCACGCCACCAGGTTCGGGCCAGGGCGACGGAGCTGCTGGAGTTCGCGCAGCTGTCGGACCGCGCCGACGATCAGGTGGAACCGTTGTCGGGCGGCATGAAGCGCCGGCTGACGATCGCCCGCTCGCTGGTGAACGAACCAGAACTGCTGCTGCTGGACGAACCGACGACCGGCCTCGACCCGCAGGCGCGACATCTGTTGTGGGACAAGCTGTTCCGGCTCAAGCAACAGGGCGTCACGCTCATCGTGACCACGCACTACATGGACGAGGCCGAGCAGCTCTGCGATCGGCTGGTGGTGATGGACGGCGGTCGGATCGTGGCCGAGGGGTCGCCGGCGGCGTTGATCGCCGAGCACTCCAGCCGGGAGGTGCTGGAGCTGCGGTTCCCGATCGACCAGCAACACCACCATGTTCCGCTGGTGAAGGATCTCGCCGAACGGGTCGAGGTGCTGCCGGACCGCCTGCTGCTCTATGCCACGAACGGCGAAGCCGTGCTGGCCGCGGCCACGCGGCGAGGCATGCGGCCGACCTCCAGCCTGGTCCGCCGAGCCACGCTGGAGGACGTGTTCCTGCGCCTGACCGGCCGGACGCTGGTGGACTGATGCGACCCGTCTTTCTGGTGCTGGAGCACTTCTGGACCTGGTACCGCCGGAACTGGCGGGCCACGGTGGTGTCGACCGTGTTGCTGCCGCTGATGTTCTTGGGGGCCATGGGTTTCGGCCTCGGCAGCCGGATCACGCCGGGGCCGGCCACCGACGGCCTGCCCTACGTCGTCTACCTCGCGCCGGCCATGCTGGTGGCGGCGGCGGTGCAGGTGGCGACGGCGGAGTCGTCGTTCCCCGTGCTGGGCAGCCTCAAATGGGACCGGCGCTACTACGCCATCACGTCCACACCCGTCACTGTGGACCAACTCCTGATGGCCCAAGCCTTGTGGGTGGCGTTGCGGGTGTTGATCAGCGGCCTTGCCTACGTAGCCGCCGCCGCGCTGCTCGGTGCGTTCACCAACGCCGGCGTCCTGCTCGCGGTGCCGGTGTCGGTGCTGGCCGGCATGGCCTTCGGCAGCTGGATCCTGGCACTGGCGGCATCGGTGAACGACGAGGGCGTGACGTTCGGCAACGTGTTCCGGTTCGTGCTGGTGCCGATGACGCTGTTCGCCGGCACCTACTACCCGATCAGCCAACTGCCGGAGTGGAGCCGCCCGCTCGCCTGGATCACACCGCTGTGGCACGGCAACGAGCTGGCCCGAGCGGTCGAGTTCGGCGGCATGAGCGCCCTTGCCGCGGTCGGCCACGTCGGTTACCTGGTGGTGCTGACGGCCGGCGGCCTGCTGGTGGCCCGGCAGCGGTTCCACGCACGGCTGAAGGTCTGAGGGGAGACGTGACGGTGCTGCGGATCGTGCCGATGGGCAGCTACGCCGGCCGGGCCCGGGCCGTGATCGAGCGGTCCGCGCTGGTCAACCGCCGGAACTGGCTGCTAGTGGTGTCCGGCGTGTTCGAACCCCTGTTCTATCTCTTTGCTCTGGGCATCGGATTCGGCGGTATCGTCGGGAACCTGACCGGGCCCGACGGCAGTCCCATCAGCTACGCCGCGTACGTCGCCCCGGGGCTGCTGGCGGCCTCGGCGATGAACGGGGCGATCCACGACTCCACGTTCAACATCTTCCTCAAGCTCAAGTACGCCAAGGTGTACGACGCCATGCTGGCCACCCCGCTGGGGCCGACGGACGTGGCGCTCGGCGAGACCTCCTGGTCGCTGATCCGGGGCGGCATCTATGCCGCCGGCTTCCTGGCGGTCATGGCCGTGCTGGGCCTGATCAGCAGCCCGTGGGCCCTGCTGGCCCTGCCCGCCGCGCTGCTGGTGGCGTTCGGCTTCGCGGCCGTCGGCATGGGCGCCGCCACGCTGATGCGCTCCTGGCAGGACTTCGACCTGATCCTGCTGGTGCAGATGCCGATGTTCCTGTTCTCCACGACGTTCTTCCCGATCGGCGTCTATCCGGAGCCGATCCGGATCGCCGTGGAGTGCTTCCCGCTCTATCACGGCATCGAGCTCATGCGGGCGTTGACGAGTGGGGCCGTGACCTGGGGAATCCTCGGCCACGTCGCCTACTTCGCGATCATGGTGGCCCTGGGCGGCTGGTTCGCCGCCCGCCGCCTCGGCACGCTGCTGCTGACCTGAGCGAGGTCAGATCGCGACGACGGTCAGGATCGAGTCGAGTCCGACGAAGTCCTTCGGATTGCGGGTGATCAGCGGCAGGTCGTTCGCGACAGCGGTGGCCGCGATGAACAGATCCGCGATCCGGGTGCGTGGACTGCGGCCGGCCGCCCGTACCAGCACGTCGATGTGGCCGTAGGCGCGGGCGGCGTCGGGATCGAACGACAGCACCTCGAACGACGCCTCGGTAGCCTGCAGGTGACGCTGTCTGATCACTCGTTTCACCGGGTCCTGGGCGTTCGCCACGCCGGCGGTCAACTCTGCCAGCGTGATGGCGCTGATGGAGCACTCCAGCGGCAGGGACGCCTCTGGGATGGTCGGGATGTCGATGACAACCGAGGTGTCCAGCATCCCGCGTTCGATGTCAGTCATTCTTTCCGAATCGTTCGTAGGGGTCGAGGGGGGTCTGGTCGACGTGCTCGTCGATGTCGGCGCGGAACTCCTCGAAGTCGATCTTCGGGAGGTGCGCGAAGGCGTGCTTGAGGTCGGCGCGGGGCACGAACGTGCGTCGCCGGATCGGGCGAACCTCGGCGATCGGGGTGCCATTGCGGGTGAGAATGAAGCTCTCCCCGTTCTCAACGGCACGCAGGATCGCCGCGCTGTCGTTGCGCAGCTCTCGCTGAGTGATCTGACGGGTCATGACCACAGTGTGCTACGAAGTGCTACGGGCGTCAACTCGGCGGGCGCGGACCCGCTCGTTACCCTTGCCGGGTGAGCGTCGAGTCTGTCTTCCCCGCGTTGGAGCCGCTGCTGCCGCGGGTGTCCAAGCCGGTCCAGTACGTCGGCGGCGAGCTGAACGCGACGGTCAAGGACTGGGACTCGGCCGCCGTGCGCTGGTGCCTGATGTACCCGGACGCCTACGAGGTCGGCCTGCCCAACCAGGGCGTCATGATCCTCTACGAGATCCTCAACGAGCTCGAGGACGTGCTGGCCGAGCGCACCTACACGGTGTGGCCGGACCTGGAGGCGCTGATGCGGGAGCACGGCGTCCCGCAGTTCACGGTGGACGCGCACCGCCCGGTCAAGGCGTTCGACGTGCTCGGCCTGAGCTTCTCCACCGAGCTCGGCTACACCAACATGCTCACGGCGCTGGACCTGGCCGGCATCCCGATGCACGCCGCCGACCGCACCGACGACGACCCGATCGTGCTGGCCGGCGGGCACGCGGCGTTCAACCCGGAGCCGATCGCCGACTTCATCGACGCGGCGGTCCTCGGCGACGGTGAGGAAGCCGTCCTGGAGATCACCGACATCGTCCGCGAGTGGAAGGCGCAGGGCCGCCCCGGCGGCCGCGACGAGCTGCTGACCCGGCTGGCCGAGACGGGCGGCGTCTACATCCCGCGCTTCTACGACGTCGAGTACCTGTCCGACGGCCGGATCCAGCGCGTGGTGCCCAACACCGACCGCGTGCCGTACCGGGTGTTCAAGCGCACCACCATGGAACTGGACGAGTGGCCGTACCCGAAGCAGCCGCTGGTGCCGCTGGCCGAGAGTGTGCACGAGCGGATGAGCGTGGAGATCTTCCGCGGCTGCACCCGGGGCTGCCGCTTCTGCCAGGCCGGCATGATCACCCGTCCGGTGCGGGAGCGCTCCATCGAGGGCATCGGCGCGATGGTCCAAAAAGGACTGGAGGCGACCGGCTTCGAGGAGGTCGGCCTGCTCTCGCTGTCCAGCGCCGACCACTCCGAGATCGCCGAGATCACCAAGGGCCTGGCCGACCGCTACGCCGGCACCAACACCGGGCTTTCCCTGCCCAGCACCCGGGTCGACGCGTTCAACGTGGACCTGGCCAACGAGATCTCCCGCAACGGCCGCCGGTCCGGCCTGACGTTCGCGCCCGAGGGCGGCAGCGAGCGGATCCGCCGCGTCATCAACAAGATGGTGTCCGAAGAGGACCTGATCCGCACGGTCAGCGCCGCGTTCTCCAACGGCTGGCGGCAGGTGAAGCTGTACTTCATGTGCGGCCTGCCGACCGAGACCGACGAGGACGTGCTGCAGATCGCCCGGATGGCCAAGGAGGTCATCAAGGCCGGCCGGGAAGCCAGTGGCCGCAAGGACATTCGCTGCACCATCTCCATCGGCGGCTTCGTGCCCAAGCCGCACACACCGTTCCAGTGGGCGCCGCAGTGCGACCCGGACACCGTGGACGACCGGCTGCGCAAGCTGCGGGCCGAGGTGAACCAGGGGGACCGCAGCCTGGCCCGCAACATCGGCATGCGCTACCACGACGGCAAGCCCTCGCTGATCGAGGGACTGCTCAGCCGTGGCGACCGCCGGGTCGGCCGGGTCATCGAGCGGGTGTGGCGTGACGGCGGCCGGCTGGACGGCTGGAGCGAGCACTTCTCCTACGACCGCTGGGTGAACGCGGCCGACGGCGAGCTGGAGCCGCTGGGCGTGAGCCTGGCCTGGTTCACCACGCGTCAGCGCGAGGAGACCGAGGTCCTGCCCTGGGACCACCTGGATTCGGGGCTGGACAAGGAATGGCTCTGGGCCGACTGGCAGGACGCCCTGTCCGAGCAGGAGCAGGACGACTGCCGCTGGACCCCGTGCTTCGACTGCGGCGTCTGCCCGGCCATGGGCACCGACATCCAGGTCGGGCCGACCGGCCGCCCGCTGCTGCCGATCTCCCCGGTGGGCAAGGGATCTCCGGTCAGGAACCCGTCACTGACCGGCGGCTAGCTGCTCGGGGCCGATCGGCATCGCCTTGCCGGTCGGCCCTTTGTCCGTCTGGGTCGGTACGCCGGTCGTCGGTACGCCGGTCTGCGGCTTCGGCGTGGTGCCGCTGGACACGGCGGCCAGGGCGTTGACCATGCCGTGGCCGTAGAAGCCGTTGAACGAGGCGTAGCCGGAGCAGTAGGCGTCCTGCGCGCCGGTGTCGTTGAGGTCGTAGTCGCTGGGGCACTGCACCGGCTTGGCCTGCTGGTTGAGCAGCTTCGTCAGCTGCGCGGGCGTGTCGCCGGGATGCGTGGACGCCAGCAGCGCCGCCACGCCGGTCACGTGCGGGGCCGCCATGGACGTGCCGCAGAAGTTGCCGTAGCCGCCGGGCACCGTGGACACCACACACGCGTTGTCGCCGTTGGCCGGCTTCTGGTGCACATCGCCGCCCGGGGCCGTGACGTCGACCGCGCCCAGGCCGTACGAGCTGTAACTGGCCTTGACCTGATTCGCGCCAACGGAGGACACCGCCACCACGTCGCGCTCCGCGGCCGGCAGCACCGAGCAGTCGCCGCCGATGCTCCGCACGGGGTGGCTGGGGGCGTTGTCGGGGCTACGCGTGTCCGTGCCGGGCTGCGTGAGGTCCACGGCCGAGTTGGTCACCGCGGCGATGTTCAGCACGCCCTGCGAGTTCGCGTAGTCCACGGCCCGCTTCATGGCCTCCGTGACCACACGCTGGCCCTGCTGGTCGGAGCAGGTGTACTCCCACGGGTCCACGTAGTAGCTGTTGTTGGTGATGGCGATGCCGTGCGTGGCGGCCCACATGAAGCCGCACACCGCGTACTCGGGGTAGATGTAGCCGTCGTCGTCCACGACCTTCACGGAGGCCACGCGCACGCCCGGCGCCACGCCCGTGACGCCCTTGCCGTCATCGGCGGCGGCGATGATGCCGGCCACGTGCGTGCCGTGCGAGGACGTCGTCGGGGCCCATGCCGCCACGCTGGTGTCCGGCTTGCCCGTGAGGCAGCCCACCGACAGCTGCGGGTCCAGCGCCGGCTTGAGGTCGGGGTGGCGGGGGTCGATGCCGGAGTCCAGCACGCCGACCACGACCCGCGAGTCGCCCTCGGTGATCTGGTGGGCCAGGTTGGCGTCGATCTGGCGCATGTCCCACTGCTGGTCGCCCAGGTCGGCGCTGGGCACCGACTCGGTGCTGGTCAGCAGGGAGGCGGCGGACATCGTCTCGTCCGCCTTCTTGCGGCTCGACTGCCCGGTCGCGGTCCAGGACTCGCCCTGCGCGCTGTAGGCCCGGTCGGGGCCGATCTTGTCGCCGAACCCGGGGTCCGGCGAGGTGACCACGGCCACGGCGATCGGCGCGTAGTACACGGTGGTGGTGCCGCAGGCGGCGGAGATCTGGGCGTCGGCGTCCGGCTCGGGGGTGCCCTTGTCGAAAACCACCAGGTAGCGCAGGGTGGGGCCGGGCTGAACGCACCCGGGCGGCGTGACGTCGTCCGCGCCGGCCGCGGGCGCGCCGAGGCACCCGGCCGCGAGCAGGGCTGCGCCCAGTGCCGCCAGCTGTGCCCGGCGGAGCAGAGGCACTGCGGACCTCCATCTCTGGGGTGGGCGTTCGGGGGTCGCCCACGTCAGCGATCAGCCGGACGGTAGCCACCGCCCGCCCGCCGGACAACCCCGGCGTTGCTCAGTGTCCCCGGGACCGGCCGGGTACCGTCCTACCGGACCCGTCGATCCAGCCAAGGAGAGTAGTCCTGAGCCGCCACGACCAGCCCAACCCGTCCGCCGCCGCGGTGCAGAAGCTCCGGCTGCGCTACACCAAGCGGGGCCGGCTCCGGTTCACCTCCCACCGTGACGTCGCTCGCACCTTCGAGCGGGCGCTGCGGCGGGCCGGCGTGCCGATGGCGTACTCCCAGGGCTTCAGCCCGCATCCGAAGATCTCCTGGATCGGCGCGGCCCCCACCGGGGTGGCCAGCGAGGCGGAATACGTCGAGGTCGGGGTGGTCGACCGGGTCGATCCCGAGGCGCTGCGCAAGGCCCTGGACGAGGCGTTGCCGCCCGGTCTCGACGTGGTCGACGCGGTGCAGGCCGAGCAGGGTTCGCTGGCCGAGCGGATCGACGCCAGCCGCTGGCTGGTCGAGCTGCCGGGGGTGGAGCCGGAGGAGCTGGCCAAGGCGGTCGAGGCGCTGGTGGCGGCCGAGTCCGTCGAGGTGGAGCGGCTCACCAAGGACGGGCGCCGGATCATGGACGTGCGCCCGGGCGTGGTGAGTGTCGAGGTGGGCGATGTGACCTCGCTCACGGCGACGCTAAGTGATCAAGGTGTGGGCGCATCGGGTGATTTGGCCGACGCGCCGATTCCGCGTAAGGACGACGACACGGCGGCGTCCCGTCCGTATGGGATACTCGTGATGGTGGTACGGCAGCTGACCCCTGCGGTGCGACCCGATGACGTGCTGAGTGCGCTCCGCGTCGTCGCCGGCCTCCGGCCCCCGGTACCCGCCAAGGCGACCCGGTTGGCGCAGGGCCGGCTAGACGACGCGGGTGGGCTCGTCGA
This sequence comes from Kutzneria sp. NPDC051319, assembly GCF_040682195.1. Taxonomy (NCBI): domain Bacteria; kingdom Bacillati; phylum Actinomycetota; class Actinomycetes; order Pseudonocardiales; family Pseudonocardiaceae; genus Kutzneria; species Kutzneria sp. NPDC051319. Next base: position 81,897 of record NZ_JBFBAM010000009.1, read on the forward strand.
CCCGTTCGCCCCAGATGGGCGCGGGACGGCGGACCCGGCCAGGGAGCAGGAGCCGGACCAGCCCGCCGTCGAATGACCTGTCGCCCGCAGGCCTGGCCCCGCCAGGAAGCCGGGCGGCGCCAGGCAAGGTTTCCCGTCGCCGACGGCGACGGAGACAGAACAGAGAACGGGCCCCTGTGTGGCCGCGTCCAGACACTGGACGCGCCCGGGGGCGGAGGAGCTACATGTCGAAGAAGAAGATCCCCGCCGGCGGGCCCGGCGGGGATGGAACCACACCCATTCCCGAGTTCCCGCCCAAGCTGCGGGTGCACGCGCTGGCCAAGGAGCTGGGCACGAGCAGCCGCGAGGTGCTGGCCGCGCTGGCCGACCTCGGCGAGGTCGTGCGCAGCCCGCAGTCGAGCGTGAGCCGCGAGGTCGCCGAGCAGGTCGCGCGCACCCTGCTGACCACCGGTGAGCAGGACGTGGAGGACGACACCGACGACGTGCTCGTCGCCCACTCCGACCTCACCGGCCTGCTGGCCGAGCGCCCGGACGACGACGACCCCGCCCCGGTCGACGACGACGATGAGATCGCGGTCACCCTGGCCCCGGTCTTCGCGCCGCCGTCGGTGGTCTTCCTGCCGCCGGGCGCCGCCGAGCCGCGCCCGTCGCGCCGCCGTCGCGCCCCCGAGCCGGAGGAGCTCGAGGAGGCCGTCGAGGAAGACGAGGACGAGCCCACCCAGGCCGACTCCGACGCCGTCGACGACGACGGTGACGAGGACGACGCCAACAGCCGTCGTCGCCGTCGCCGTGGCCGCCGTGGCCGTGGCCGTGGCAAGGGCGGTCCCGAGGACGCCGCCGGCGACTCCGAGTCCGACGAGGACTCCGAGGGCGCCGAGGGCGAGGCGGAGGAGCCGACCGAGGCCGACAACGCCGACGACGGCGATTCCGACGAGGGCTCCAGCAGCCGTCGCCGCCGTCGCCGCCGCCGTCGCAAGGGCGGCGCCGACGACGAGAGCGCCGCGGCCGAGGACGACCCGCCCAACACCGTCGTGCACGTCCGCAGCGCGCCGCCCACCCGGGACGAGGAGCGCGCCGACGCCGAGGCGGCCAACAACGAGGTGCGCAGCGTGCGCGGCTCGACCCGGCTGGAGGCCAAGCGCCAGCGTCGCCGGGACGGCCGCGAGGCCGGCCGCCGCCGTGTGCCGATCCTGTCCGAGGCCGAGTTCCTGGCCCGCCGCGAGGCGGTCGCCCGCAAGATGGTCGTGCGCGAGCGCGGCGACCGCACCCAGATCGCCGTGCTCGAGGACGGGGTGCTGGTCGAGCACTTCGTCACCTCGGCCGGCACCGGGTCGCTGGTCGGCAACGTCTACCTCGGCCGGGTGCAGAACGTGCTGCCCAGCATGGAGGCGGCCTTCGTCGACATCGGCCGCGGCCGCAACGCCGTGCTCTACGCCGGCGAGGTCGACTGGGACGCCGCCGGCCTTGAGGGCAAGGCCCGCAAGATCGAGCAGGCCCTGTCCAGCGGCGACAGCGTGCTGGTCCAGGTGACCAAGGACCCGGTCGGGCACAAGGGCGCCCGGCTGACCACGCAGATCAGCCTGCCGGGCCGGTTCCTGGTGTACGTGCCGGGCGGCGGCGCCACCGGCATCAGCCGCAAGCTGGCCGACAACGAGCGCAAGCGCCTCAAGGACATCCTCAAGAGGATCGTGCCCGAGGACGCCGGCGTGATCATCCGCACCGCCTCCGAGGGCATCGCCGAGGAGGAGCTGGGCCGCGACGTGCGTCGCCTGCAGGCCCAGTGGGAGGTCATCAAGGAGAAGGCCGACGCCCCCAAGGCGCAGGCCCCCCAGCTACTGTACGAAGAGCCGGACCTGCTGGTGAAGGTCGTGCGCGACCTGTTCACCGAGGACTTCGCCGAGCTGATCGTGCAGGGCGACCAGGCCTGGGACACCATCGACGGCTACGTCCGCCACGTCGCGCCCGACCTGGCCGACCGGCTGCGCAAGCACGTCGGCCTCAACGACGTGTTCACCGAGCAGCGCATCGACGAGCAGATCACCAAGGCCCTGGACCGCAAGGTCTGGCTGCCCTCGGGCGGCTACCTGGTGATCGACCGCACCGAGGCGATGACCGTCATCGACGTCAACACCGGGAAGTTCACCGGATCGGGTGGCAACCTGGAGGAGACGGTCACCAGGAACAACCTGGAGTCGGCCGAGGAGATCGTCCGCCAGCTCCGGCTGCGCGACATCGGCGGCATCATCGTCATCGACTTCATCGACATGGTGCTGGAGTCCAACCGCGACCTGGTGCTGCGTCGCCTGACCGAGTGCCTCGGCCGGGACCGCACCCGCCACCAGGTGGCCGAGGTCACCTCGCTCGGCCTGGTGCAGATGACCCGCAAGCGGGTCGGCACCGGCCTGCTGGAGGCGTTCAGCAGCACCTGCGAGCACTGCCGCGGGCGGGGCGTCGTGGTCACCACCGAGCCGGTCACGCACAACCACAGCAACGGCAACGGCCACACCAACGGCGGCGGTGGCAACAACGGTGGCGGCAACAACGGCGGTGGCAGCGGGAACGGCGGCGGCAACGGCCAGCAGCAGGCCCAGGCCGACAAGCCGGCCGAGAAGTCGGGCCGCAAGCGCAACCGCAACCGGCACCGCACCGAGGAGCCGGCCGCCGAGGCCGAGTCGACCCCGGTCGAGGAGGCCACCCCGGTCGAGGCCGTCGCCGAGCCCGTGGCTGCCGAGCGGGTCGCCGCTGAGCCGGTCGCTGTCGAGGAGGCCGCCCCGGCGGTCGCCGCGGCCGCCGTCACCGGCGCTTCGGCCGTCTCCGTGCCCTACGAGGTCCCGGAGCAGCCGACCGTCGCCGCGGCCAACGGCCACCACACCCCCGAGCCCGCCGCCGAGCCCGTGGTGTCCGCCACACGGCGTCGGGTCCGTCGGGCCGCGTCCCGCCCGGCCGGCCCGCCGGCCAGCGCGGTGACGCAGGACTGACCAGGTGTTTCACCGACCCGCGGGCGCTCGTCCGCGGGTCGGTGGCCCCTGCCCGGAGTGACCGCGGTCACCCCGACCCGGCTACGGGGACCCCGGTTTGACCTCTCGTCCACCCGGCCCGTAACCTCTTGTTTGGCCCCCATCCGGAGGGCCCCGTCGTGCGCCAGTCCAAGCTGGTTGGAATTCTTCGGTGTTGGATTTGTCTGAGGAATTCTCCATGCGCTTGGGCCGTGCGTGCCCCGTCAACGTCGAGTAGCAGGAGACTTCCGTCCCGATGTACGCGATCGTCAAGACTGGCGGCAAGCAGTACAAGGTTGCCGTCGGCGACATCGTCCAGGTCGAGAAGCTCGACGGTGGACCGGGCGCCGAAGTCAGCTTCCCGGCGCTGCTCGTCGTCGATGGCTCTGATGTCATTGCTGACGCGGACGCCCTGGGCAAGGTTTCGGTGACCGCCAAGGTCGTCGAGCACACCAAGGGTCCCAAGATCCGCATCCACAAGTTCAAGAACAAGACCGGCTACCACAAGCGCCAGGGTCACCGCCAGAAGCTGACCCGCGTCGAGGTCACCGCCATCACCAAGTAAAGGACCTGACCAGCCATGGCACACAAAAAGGGTGCATCCAGCTCCCGCAACGGCCGTGACTCCAACGCTCAGTACCTTGGGGTCAAGCGTTACGGCGGTCAGGTCGTCAAGGCCGGCGAGATCCTGATCCGCCAGCGCGGCACCAAGTTCCACCCCGGTGTGAACGTGGGCCGCGGCAAGGACGACACGCTGTTCGCGCTGTCGGCCGGCGCGGTCGAGTTCGGCGTCAAGCGGGGTCGCAAGACCGTCAACATCGTCCCGGTCGAGGCTCTGGCCTCTGCCTGAGGGATTTGAACGTCCGAACGGGCGACGTGTGTCCGCGGAGCGGACTACGTCGCCCGTTCGTGTTTTGTGGGGGCCCGGCCCCCACACCCCCACACCGGGGGCAAGCCCCCGGACCCCCGAATTCATGCTCGGGGTCCTGAAAGGAAGTTCTTCTCGTGTCTCGCTTCGTTGACCGCGTGACCATCCACGTGGGGGCCGGTAACGGCGGGAACGGCTGTGCCTCGGTGCACCGCGAGAAGTTCAAGCCGCTGGGCGGCCCCGACGGCGGCAACGGCGGGCGCGGCGGCGACGTCGTGCTGGTCGTCGATCCCAGCGTGCACACCCTGCTGGACTTCCACTTCCGCCCGCACGCCAACGCCACCAACGGCCGTCAGGGCCAGGGCGCGAACAAGGACGGCGCCCAGGGCGACGACCTGGAGCTGCGCGTCCCCGACGGCACCGTGGTGCTCAGCCCCGACGGCGAGGTGCTGGCCGACCTGGTGGGCGCCGGCACCCGGCTCGTCGCCGCCCAGGGCGGCCGCGGCGGTCTCGGCAACGCCTCGCTGGCCTCCAAGGCGCGGCGTGCCCCCGGCTTCGCCCTGCTCGGCGAGGAGGGCGAGACCCGTGACCTCGTCCTGGAGCTCAAGTCCGTCGCCGACGTCGGCCTGGTCGGCTTCCCGTCGGCCGGCAAGTCGTCGCTGATCGCCGTGCTTTCCGCGGCCCGGCCCAAGATCGCCGACTACCCGTTCACCACGCTCGTGCCCAACCTGGGCGTGGTCACCGCGGGCGAGGCCGTCTTCACCATGGCCGACGTGCCCGGCCTCATCCCCGGCGCCAGCGAGGGCAAGGGCCTCGGCCTGGACTTCCTCCGTCACATCGAGCGCTGCGCCGTGCTGGTGCACGTCGTCGACTGCGCCACCTTCGAGGCCAACCGCGACCCGCTGTCCGACATCGACGCCCTCGAGGCCGAGCTGGCCAAGTACACGCCGTCGCTCGGCGGCGAGCTGGCCTCCCGGCCGCGACTGGTCGTGCTGAACAAGACCGACGTGCCCGACGCCCAGGACCTGGCCGACATCGTCCGGCCCGAGCTGGAGGCCCGTGGCCTGCCGGTGTTCGAGGTCTCCACCGTCACCCGGACCGGCCTGCGGGAGCTCACCTTCGCGCTGGCCCGGACCGTCGAGGAGCACCGGGCCGCGCAGCCCATCCTGGAGCCCACCCGCATCGTGCTGCGGCCCGTCGCCGTCGACGACACCGGTTTTGTCGTCGAGGCCGACCCCGAGAACGAGGGCGGGTTCATCATCCGCGGCAACCGGCCCGAGCGCTGGATCCGCCAGACCCAGTTCTCCAACGACGAGGCCGTCGGCTACCTCGGCGACCGGCTCGCCCGCCTGGGCGTCGAGGAGGCGTTGGCCAAGGCCGGCGCCGTGCCGGGCTGCCCCGTCACCATCGGCGATGTGACCTTCGACTGGGAACCGACCACGCCGGCCGGCGTCGCGGTACTCATGACCGGTCGCGGCACCGATGCCCGGTTGGAGACCAACAACCGCATCGGCGCCGCCGAGCGCAAGGCCGCCCGCAAGGCCCGGCGGACCCCGGGCGAGTGGAGCGAGTTCGACACCGAGGACGAGATCGACGAGGAGTAAGGGCGTGTCCCAGGCCCGCCAGGCAGTCGCCGCCGCGAAGCGGATCGTGGTCAAGGTCGGTTCTTCCTCGCTCACCACCGCCGTCGGGGGTCTCGACCCGAGCCGCTTGGACGCCCTCGTCGACGCCCTCGCCGCCCGGTCCGCCGCCGGCAGCCAGGTGGTGCTCGTCTCCTCCGGCGCCATCGCCGCCGGCCTCGCCCCCCTCGGCATCGGCAAGCGCCCCAAGGACCTCGCCACCCAGCAGGCCGCCGCCAGCGTCGGCCAGCTGGAGCTCGTGCACGCCTACGCCACCTCTTTCGCCCGCTACTCGTTGACTGTCGGCCAGCTCCTCCTCACCGCCGACGATGTCGTCCGCCGCTCCCACTACCGCAACGCCCAGCGGACCTTCTCCCGCCTCTTGGCCCTCGGCGTCGTGCCCGTCGTCAACGAGAACGACACCGTCGCCACCGACGAGATCCGCTTCGGCGACAACGACCGTCTCGCTGCCCTCGTCGCCCACCTCGTCGGCGCCGATGCCCTCGTTCTCCTCTCCGACGTCGACGCCCTCTACACCGGCGACCCCCGCCGCTCCGACGCCCGCCGCATTACCGAGGTGGTCGACGAGTCCGACCTCGCCGACGTCATCGCCGGCACCACCGGCGCCTCCGGCGTCGGCACCGGCGGCATGGCCTCCAAGCTGGCCGCCGCCCGCCTCGCCTCCTCCGCCGGCATCCCCGTGTTGTTGGCCTCCTCCGCCGACGCCGCCTCAGCCCTGGCCGCCACCCCAGCGGGTGTCCCTTCGCCGCCGCCCGCCGCTTCGGCCAGCATCGCTCCAGCTCCGGCCACACCTTCTGCCGGCGCTCTTTCAGCTGTAGCCCCGGCTTCTGCTGACGCTGCTTCGCCTCTGGTCCCAGCTTCGTCCGGTATCGCTTCGGGCGTGACTGCGGCTTCTGTTGACGCTGCTTCGGATTTGCCCGCGGCTTCGTCCGGCACTCCTTCGGCCGACGTCTCGGCTTCTGCTGGCGATGCCTCGGTTCCGGCCCTGATTGCCGGCGGCCCCGTTTCGGCTGGCGCTCCGGCTGCTGTCGGCACTGCCTTCGCCGCCACCGGCTCCCGCCTGTCGGCCCGCCGCTTCTGGCTCGCTCACGCTGCCGACTCCGCCGGCCGCCTCACCCTCGACGACGGCGCCGTAACCGCCGTCGTCACCCGCCGCCGCTCCCTTCTCGCCGCCGGCATCGCCGGCGTCCACGGCGACTTCGACGCCGGCGACGTGGTCGACCTCACCGACCTCGCCGGCAAGGTCGTAGCCCGCGGCGTAGTCGCCTTCGACGCCGTCGAACTGCCCGCCATGATCGGTCGTTCCACCCACCACCTCGCCCCCGAACAGCGCCGCGAGGTAGTCCACGCCGACGACCTGGTCCCCCTCCCACACCCCAACTGACCCCCGCCTGCGCCCGGCCGCGGGTTGCCAGGCTGCTCCCGCTCTGCCTGCCCGCTCCCGCTCTGCCTGCCCGCTCCCGCTCTGCCTGCCCGCTCTCGATCTGCCCGGCTGCGGGTTGCCAGGCTGCTCCCGTTCTGCCTGCCCGCTCCCGTTCTGCCCGGTCGCCCGCTTTTGCTTGTCCGCCCCGGTTTGCTCGCCCGCACGGGGCGCCCCTACAGCCCACCAATCACTCCGCCGCTGTGGCCGCCGCCCAACTAAGGTCGTCGGCCGCGTCCTGCGCAGTCGCCTCGCATACTCCGCCGCGCCCGTCTGCTGACCCGCGCCCGTCTGCTGACTCGCGTCCGTCGTCGGGCCGGCTGCACGCGGTCGTCAATTGCACCCGGACTTCTCGACTGCGCCGGACTTCGACCTTCTTCCCCCACCCACACCCCGCACAAATGAAAACCGCACCCGCCACAGGGATCGCCCGTGACGGGTGCGGCTGTCTGGCCGCAGGCGCTGGTCAGTGCCTGGTGATCGAGAAGCCGGTGCCGTTGGAGCTGATCGCGCCAGGGATCCAGGTGTTGGTGCCCCGGTCGTCGGCGTTCAGCGCGGACGGGTTGGTGGCCTTGAGGGTCTTGCCGTCGAAATTCACGCCGGTGAAGGTGAAGGCGTTGCCGCTGACCGACGGGTACGAGTCGGTGGGCGACTCGATGATCGCCTCGGCCGAGTAGTGCCGGGCGCTGCTCAGCGACTTGGTGGTGGACTTGGTCCAGCCCTTGGTGGTGTCGCTGATGTCCAGCTTGTAGCTGGTGCCGGAGCGAGTCACCGTCGCGGTGAAGTGGTCGCCGGCGCTGACCGCGTTGCTGTAGTAGACCGGCGCGGCCGGGTACATCTCGTACCACGCCTGGTAGACCGGGCGGCCGCTGGAGCAGTCGGTGGCGACGCCGGTCTGCTCGACAGTGGACGAGCCGTCGCCGTCGATGCCGACCCACGGCGCGACCAGGTCGTTGCTGGACCTGCAGGTCATCGACGGCTCGGTCCAGCTGGCGGTCGCGGTCGTCCAGCTGCCGAAGCTGGCGTAGCCGCCCCAGTTGCCGCCGGAGAAGTTGCTGCCCACGCCGTGCCCGAAGTTGACGTGCGGGCCGAACGTGGCGGGGCCGGTGGTGGCGGCGGCCGTGCCGGCAGCGAGTCCGGCGGCCGCGAGAGCGGCCGCGACCAGGGCACGGGTGAGACGAGTGGCGAGCATTTCCGATCCTTTCACCGGCGACTCCCGATCGCTGATCGGCGTTGCGGGAGTGCCTTGCAGGGGTGGTGGAGGGACAGGCGCAATTCTCGGAATTCCGCCGGGGAACTGATCAGATTCCCCGGCGGAGCCCGTACTGATCTTTCAACGGACCATCGGGCCGCGGTAGCTACTTTCGGGGGGTTCCCGGCGGCGATAAATCCGTTTTGGTGCTCTTTGTGTCAGGTCAGTAGCAGCACCGCGTCGCAGGCGAGCCAATGCTTGACCATGTAGTCGGTCCCGCTGGTCAGATCCAGTTCCGGCCCGGCGTCCGCGGCCGCGGCGGCCCGCATCTCGGCGATGCGGACGTCGCTCGGCGGAAGGACTGAGGCCAATCGGAGCAGGCACAACGCCCGGCTCAGATTCAATCCGTGCAGATGGGCGATCTGCCCGTCGGAGTCATCGGTAACGACGGCCGGTGTGTACAGACCGCTGGTCGTGATGTCCGGCAGGAATCGGTCGAACCACTGGATGAACTCGGTTGGTCCGAACAGCTTCGACATCAGTATCGCCTCGCACAGCGCGGGGGAGAGGAAATCGGCCCCGCCCGGCTCCATGCGCGCCGGATAGTCGACGTCGCCGTCGAACCAGCGGTGCGCGGCGTCGGAGATGGCGTTCACCAGCGCCGGGCTGCCCCGGTCGTTCAGCGCGTGGGCGTGCGGCAAGGCCAGGGAAAGCCCGAACGCACTGTTGAGGTGCATGCCCTGCCGGTCCGGGTAGGTCGCCTTCGGCAGCCAGTCGGTGAACGCGTCCGTGATCGCCTCGGTCAGCGGCGTCAGGTTCGCCGCCCAGCGTTGCGCGTCCGGATCGTCCCAGGTGGACAGTTCGTGCTGGAGCATGTGCTCCCAACCCCACGCGTAGGGCCGCGCGTGTTTGTCGAACTCGCGGAAGTTGCGTGTTTCCACCGCGATCGCCTCGGCCATCAGGTGCTCGTCGAGTACCGCTCGGATCTCGGCGGCCGGCACGTGATTGGGCGTCGTGAAAACCCTGCAGGACTGGGAAATCAGGGACGTCGGCAACCGCCCGCGCCGACTGCACCTGCACTTCTTCCACACGCCGGTGGAGATCCTCGGCGCGGACGGCGCGGTCACCGGCCTGCGAACCGAACGCACCGAACTGACCGGCGACGGGACCGTGCGCGGCACGGGCGTGTTCCACGACTGGGACGTCCAGGCGGTGTACCGGGCGGTGGGCTACTTGTCCTCACACCTCACACCTCGCGGATCTCCCGTTCGATCACGTCACCGGGACGATCCCGCACAGCGAGGGTCGGATCGTGGGCCTCGACGGCGACCTGGTGCCCGGCGCCTACGTGTCCGGGTGGATCAAGCGCGGCCCGATCGGCCTCATCGGCCACACCAAGGGCTGCTCGTCCGAGACCGTGGCCGCGCTCCTGGTCGACGCCCCCAGCCTGTCGCCGGCTGCTCGGCCGGAGCCGGACGCCGTGGTGACCTACCTGAACGAACGGGGCATCGAGTTCACCACGTGGCAGGGCTGGCGGAACCTCGACGCATACGAGCGGGCGCTCGGCGAGCCGCACGGCCGCGAGCGGATCAAGGTGGTGTCCCGCTCGGAGATGCTCGCGGCGTCGCAAAGCGGCTTCGCTGTTCCGCTTGGGCAATAAGGGATCGCTAGTTCGTGACGGCGAGCGCGAACGGCAGCACCGCGGGCGCACCTCCTTCCCGGAGCAGTCGCACCGCGAGCGTCATGGTCCAGCCGCTGTCCACGAGATCGTCCACCAGCAACACGGGACCGTTGGGGGAGAAGGACTCAGGCGTGCGCAGGCCCTGCCACAAGCCGGCCAGGCGCTGTGCGCTGTTGCTGCGCCGGGTGCCCTCGCCAGCTGATTCGATCTCACCGAGATAGGTCAGCCGCCCGATCGTCGCCAGTCGCTCGCCGAGGCTGGCGACGAGCTTCGGCCGACGGCGGGAGCCGATCGTCACGACGCCCGACGGCCGCTGCTCCCACTTCCACGACGCGAGCACCTGCACGCAGGCGTTGAACACGTCGTCCGGCACCGGCTGGTCCGGCGCGTTGTCGGCCAGCAGGTCGCGCAAACGGTTGCCCCAGCCGATATCGGTCAGCCGGCCCAGCGCCCGGCCCTCCTCGGCCTGCTCGCCGGCCGGGATCTTGCCCGACAGCGGCACGCCCAGCCCTGACATGCCGCTAGGCCACATCTTCCGCGGCGCGATCTCCACTCCGGGCCGGTTCAGCCGGTCCTGCGCGGCGGTCGAGGCCTGCCCCGACACCTCGACGCTCCACCGCCGGCCCGTGCAGTTGTCACACCGCCCGCAGGGCGCCGCCGCCGGATCGTCCAACTGCCGCAACAGGAACTCCATGCGGCAGCTTTCGGTGGCCTGGTAGTCGAGCATGGCCTGCTGCTCGGCCCGGCGAGCTTGGCCGAGACGGCCGTAGCGCTCCTCGTCGTACTGCCACGGCTCGCCCGTCGACACCCAGCCGCCGCGCACGCGATGCACCGCGCCGTCCACGTCCAGCACCTTGAGCACGACCTCGAGCCGGCTGCGGGACAGCTCCACCATCGGCTCCAGCGCGGCCGTCGACAGTGGACGGTCGCTCATCGCCAACCCGTCCAGCACCTGGCGCACCACGTGTTCCGGCGGGAAGGCCAGCGACGCGAAGTACTGCCAGATCTCCCGGTCCTCCCGGCCCGGCAACAGCAGCACCTCCGCGCGCTGCACGCCACGGCCGGCACGACCGATCTGCTGGTAGTACGCGATCGGGGACTGCGGTGCGCCCAGGTGCACCACGAATCCCAGGTCCGGCTTGTCGAAGCCCATGCCCAGCGCCGAGGTCGCGACCAGCGCCTTGACGCGGTTGGCCAACAGGTCGGCCTCGGCGCGCTCGCGTTCGGCGGGGTCGGTCTTGCCGGAGTACGCCGCCACCTCGAAGCCCCGCTCGCGCAGGAAGGACGCCACGTCCTCGGCGGCGGACACCGTCAACGTGTAGATGATGCCGGAGCCGGAGAGCTCGGTCAGCTTCTCGGCCAGCCACCCCAGCCGCGCCGCCGGGCTCGGCAACGTGACGACGGCCAGGTGCAGGCTTTCCCGGTCCAGCGGGCCGCGCAGCACCAGCGTCTGGGTGCCACCGATGCCCAGTTGGTCGGCGACGTCGCGCACCACACGGTCGTTCGCGGTCGCCGTCGTGGCCAGCACCGGCACACCCTCCGGCAGTTCACCCAGAAGTGTGCGGAGGCGCCGGTAGTCGGGGCGGAAATCATGGCCCCAGTCGGAGATGCAGTGCGCCTCGTCCACCACGAGCAGGCCCGCGCTCGCGGTCAGACTCGGCAGCACGTTGTCGCGGAAATCCGGGTTGTTCAACCGCTCCGGGCTTACCAGCAGCACGTCCACGTCGCCGCCGGTCACGGCGTCCTGGACCTGCTGCCACTCGCCCAGGTTGGCGGAGTTGATGGTCGCCGCGCGCACCCCCGCGCGGGCCGCCGCCTCCACCTGGTTGCGCATCAGGGCCAGCAGCGGCGACACGATCACCGTCGGCCCCTCGCCCAACGACCGCAACAGGGCCGTGGCGATGAAGTACACCGCCGACTTGCCCCAGCCGGTGCGCTGAACGACCAGCGCACGCCGGCGCTGCGACACCAGTGCGCTGATCGCCGTCCACTGGTCGTCACGGAGTCTCGCCTCCGGGCCGGCGAGGGCCCTGAGGTGTTCCTCTGCCTGCTCGCGCAAGGCCTGGTCGTCCATGAGCACATGCCTACACCACGAATCTGACAGTTCCGCGGCCGCCCGAGGTCGAGGCCCATATTTCGGGGCGAGCGAGATTGTTCTACAATTCAACAGTGACCGACGAGCTGCGGGACCAGGTCCACGACGCCGCCAAGCGGGCCCGAGTCGCCGCCAAATTCCTCGCGACCGCCAACACGCAGCGCAAGAACGCCGTGCTGCTGGCGATGGCCGACGCCCTCGAGGCCGCCGCCGCTGACATCCTCGCCGCCAACGAGCGCGACCTCGCCGCCGGCCGCGACGCGAACATCGGTGATGCCCTGCTCGACCGGCTCGCCCTCAGTGAGAAGCGGGTCGGCGGCATCGCCGACGGCCTGCGCTCGGTCGCCGGACTGCCGGACCCGATCGGCGACGTCCGTCGCGGCTCGACCCTGCCCAACGGCCTGGAACTGCGCCAGGTCCAGGTGCCGCTCGGCGTCATCGGCATCGTCTACGAGGCTCGTCCGAACGTCACGGTCGACGCCGCCGGCCTCACGCTCAAGGCCGGCAACGCGGTTCTGCTCCGCGGCTCCTCCAGCGCCGAGCAGTCCAACATCGCGTTGGTCAAGGTGCTCCGCGAGGTGTTGGCGGACAACGACTTCCCGGCCGACGCCGTGGAGCTGCTGCCCTGTCACGACCGGGCGTCTGTGCGTCACCTCATCACCGCGCGCGGCCTCGTCGACCTGGTCATCCCGCGTGGCGGCGCCGGCCTGATCTCCGCCGTCGTGCAGCAGGCGACCGTGCCGACGATCGAGACCGGCGTCGGCAACTGCCACGTCTACGTGGACCGTGCCGCCGACCTCGACATGGCGCACCGGATCCTGATCAACTCCAAGACCCGCCGCCCCAGCGTCTGCAACTCCGCCGAGACCGTTCTCGTGCACCAGGACGTGGCCGAGCGGTTCGTGCCCGAGGCAGTGCGCCAGCTCCTCATCCACGGTGTCACCGTGCACGGCGACAAGCGCGCGGGTGAGCTCGCTGACGTCACGCCGGCCACGGACGCCGACTGGGACACCGAATATCTGTCCCTGGACATCGCCATGCGCATCGTCGACTCGCTGGACGACGCCATCGACCACATCGGCGAGCACGGCAGCGGCCACACCGAGGCGATCGTCTCCGACGACGTGCGCGCGGCGCGGGACTTCGTGGCCCGCGTGGACGCGGCGGCGGTGATGGTGAACGCCGCGACGTCGTTCACCGACGGCGGCGAGATGGGCCTCGGTGCGGAGATCGGCATCTCCACCCAGAAGCTGCACGCCCGCGGTCCGATGGGGCTGGCCGAGCTGACCTCGACGAAGTGGGTGGTGTGGGGCGACGGTCACGTCCGCCCCGTCTCCTGACAGCGCCGGTACGTTCACGGGCGTGACTTCAGAAGCGCCCGAACACCGCAGACGTGACGCATCAGCGACCAAGGCCGCCTTGCTGCGCGCGGCCCAGGAGCTGTTCACCGAGCGCGGCTTCGAGCGCACGACCGTCCGTGACATCGCCGACCGTGCCGGCGTGAACCAGGCCCTGCTGTTCCGCTACTTCGGCAACAAGGAAGAGCTCTTCCACGTCGTCCTGGCCGCCGAGAGCCGGACGCTGATCGCCGAGTGGCCCGCCGAGCAGGTGCTGGCCAGGACGCTTGCGCGGATGCTCGACCCGGACACGGGCGGCGTCCAGGACGGCGCGTGGCTGGCCGCACTGCGGTCCAGCGGCCACGACGGCGCGGCCGACGTCATCCGCAAGCAGTGGGGCCAGGACTACACGCGGGTGCTGGGCTCGCTGACCGACGCCGAGGATGCGGACCTTCGGGTCGATCTGGTGCTGGCCTGGGTCGTCGGCCTGGGCCTGCTGCGCACGGTCGTGCGCAAGGAGCCGCTGGTCAGCGCCGATCCGGAGGAGGTGGCGAGGCTGATGCTGCGCGCCGCGTCCGTGCTGCTCGAACGGGTCGACACCGATCCGGTTGGTTGACGCCTGGTAACCAAGTGCCTATCGTCAGAGATGTAAGCGGAAGCTTACATCTCAGTTCGGCTATGGGGAGCCTGACATGACGACAGTCGACCGCGGCGCGTGTCCGTACCCGTTCAGCGAGGCCAAGGGCCTGGACCTCGACCCGGAGTACGGACGGCTGCGTGACAACGGCGAGCTGGCCAGGGTGCGCATGCCCTACGGCGGCGAGGCCTGGATGGCCACCAGCTACGAGGACGTCAAGACCGTGCTCGGCGACCCGCGGTTCAGCCGCGCGGCCACCCTCGGCGTCGACGTCCCCCGGACGACGCCGCTGATCCAGACCGAGTCCAGCATCCTGACCATGGATCCGCCGGACCACAGCCGGCTGCGCAAGCTGGTGGCCAAGGCGTTCACCATGCGGCGCATCGAGATGCTGCGGCCGCGCGCCCAGGAGGTTGTCGACGGCCTGCTCGACGCGATCGAGGCCCAGGGTCCGCCGGCCGACCTGGTCGAGGGCCTGTCGCTGCCGCTGCCGATCACCATGATCTGCGAGCTGCTCGGCGTGCCCTACGAGGACCGCGACCGGTTCCGGGCCTGGTCGGACGCGCTGCTGTCGGTGACCGCGCACACCCCGGACGAGATCCAGGCGGCGCGGGACAACCTGCGGACGTATCTGGCGAGCCTGGTGGCCCAGCGCCGCGAGCAGCCCACCGACGACCTGCTCGGCGTGCTGGTGCACGCCCGTGACGAGGAGGACCGCCTCTCCGAGCAGGAGTTGGTCACGTTCGGCGTCACGCTGCTGGTAGCCGGGCACGAGACGACCGCCAACCAGACCGGCAACTTCCTCTACACCCTGCTCAGCAAGCCGGAGCTCAAGCGCGACCTCCAGCTGCACCCCGACCGGCTCGACGCCGCGATCGAGGAGCTGCTGCGGATGACGCCGCTCGGCAACACCGCCGGCCTGCCGCGCATCGCCACCGAGGACATCGTGCTCAGCGGCACGCTCGTGAAGGCGGGCGAGGCCGTGATCACGCAGACCGCGTCGGCCAACCGCGACGGCGGCGTGTTCGACAACGCCGACGAGATCGACTTCCACCGGGAGAACAACCCGCACATCGCGTTCGGTCACGGCGTGCACCACTGCCTCGGCGCCCAGCTGGCCCGGCTGGAGCTCCAGGTCGCGGTCGGATCCGTGCTGCGCCGGCTGCCCGCCGTGCGGTTCGCGGTGCCGGTCGAGGAGGTGCCGTTCAAGGAGGGCCGGCTCGTCCGAGGCCTGCGGACGCTGCCCGTCACCTGGTGATGCAGGATTGACGGGTTCCTGAACTGGCTGAGGAGGACACGGTGGCAGACGGCCGCTGGAATGTGACGATCGACTCGGGCACGTGCATCGGGTCCGGCGTGTGCGCCGGCACCGCGCCGAAGTACTTCACGCTCGACGGTGGCTACGGCACGCCGGTCGCCGACGAGGTCGACGCCGACGACGAGGTGGTCACCGCCGCCGAGTCGTGCCCGATGGAGGCGATCCTGGTGCGCGAGGTCGGCACCGACAAGGTGGTCGCCCCGCTGGACTGAGGGGCGCGGGGGCGCCGGCTGCCGGTCGGCGCCTCCCGTCCGCTCGGATAGCCGTTGCTCACACTTCGGCGCTGCCGCAGGCCGAACGGGTGATGGCTGCCTACGCTGGGCCGTTATGACCGACAAGCGCCGGGTCGGGGTCATGGGCGGCACCTTCGACCCGATCCACCACGGCCACCTGGTGGCGGCCAGCGAGGTCCAGGCCAAGTTCGAGCTGGACGAAGTGATCTTCGTGCCGACCGGGCAGCCCTGGCAGAAAACCGGGCGTGACGTCAGCCCGGCCGAGGACCGCTACCTGATGACCGTGATCGCGACGGCGTCCAACCCGCGCTTCTCGGTCAGCCGCGTCGACATCGACCGCAGCGGCCCCACCTACACCGCCGACACGCTGGCCGACCTGGCCGACCGGTACCCCGACGACGACCTGTTCTTCATCACGGGCGCGGACGCGCTCTCGCAGATCGTGTCGTGGAAGCGGGTCGACGAGCTGTTCACCCGCGCCCACTTCATCGGCGTCACCCGGCCGGGCTTCCGGCTGGACCCCCACGACCTGCCGGCCGGGTCCGTGAGCCTGATCGAGGTGCCGGCCATGGCGATCTCGTCCACGACCTGCCGCGACCGGGTCTGCGCCGGTCAGCCGGTGTGGTACCTGGTGCCGGACGGGGTGGTGCAGTACATCTCCAAGCGCGGCCTCTACCAGTGCTGAAGACGGGAATCCCCCGATCCGGCGCCTGGATCGGGGGACCCGTACTCGTCAGTCCTGGCGCGCTATCGCGTACGCCCGACGGGACGAAGCGCGATCGCGCCGAGAGACTTCCCGAGCATTCGCACACCTCCCTTCGGTTGGGCCACCCACTGCGGCCGTGTGCCCATATCTGATCGTTCGCGCCCCACCCAGGTCAACGGGTTTTTCGACGGACGCGGGACGGTACCCTAACCACTCATCCCGTAAGTGAAGAACGCAAGGAGTGACGTGGCTGCCACCGACGAGGCACGACGGCTGGCGCTCGTGGCCGCACACGCGGCCGCCGACAAGAAGGCGCACGACATCAAGGTGCTGGACGTCTCCGCCCAGCTCGTGATCACGGACTGCTTCGTGATCGCGTCGGCGCCCAACGAGCGTCAGGTCGGCGCCATCGTGGACGGCGTCGAGGAGAAGATGCGGGAGGCCGGCACTAAGCCGGTCCGCCGCGAGGGCGCCCGCGAGGGCCGCTGGGTGCTGCTCGACTTCGTCGACGTCGTGGTGCACGTCCAGCACACCGAGGAGCGCGTCTTCTACGGCCTGGAGCGGCTGTGGAAGGACTGCCCGGAGATCCCGTTCGACGACGGGTCCAGTGAGGACGGTTCATGACCCTGAGCAGACTCCTGCTGTGGCGGCACGGGCAGACCGAGCACAACGCCAGCGGCCACTGGCAGGGACACCTGGACTCGCCGCTCACCGAGCGGGGCCGGGAGCAGGCGCGGGCGGCGGCGCCCGCGCTGCTGGCGTACGAGCCGCACCTGGTGGTGGCCTCCGACCTGCGGCGGGCCACTGACACGGCGAAGATCCTGGTCGAGGCGGGCGGGCTGCCGCTGCGGCTGGACAAGCGGCTGCGGGAGACCGACATCGGGCACTGGCAGGGCCTCACCTCCACCGAGGTGGACGCCCGCTACCCCGGTGGCATCAGCACCTGGCAGTCCGACCCCACGTGGGCCCCGCCCGGCGGCGAGTCCAGGGTGGAGGTGGCGACGCGGGCGCATGAGCTCGTCAACGAGCTGGACGAGGAGCAGTCCGGCACGGTGCTGCTGTGCGCGCACGGCGGCCTGATCACGGCGTTGACCGCGCAGTTGCTCACCATGCCGGTGCCGATCTGGCCCCAGCTGGGCGGGTTGAGCAACTGTCACTGGGCAGTGCTGGCCCGGCGGCCCGGCGGTGACGGCCGCTGGCGGCTGCTCACGTACAACGCCGGCGCGTGAACCTGCTGGTCGTCGGGGATTCGCTGTGCTTCCACGGTCCGGTCGGGCCGCTGGCCGCCGATGATCCACGGTTGTGGCCGTCGGTGGCCGCGTCGTCCCTGGAGGGCCGCTCGGAGCTGATCGCCGGCTTCGGGTGGACCGCCCGGGACGCGTGGTGGGCGGTGACGGGGGATCCTCGGTTCTGGGCGGCGTTGGCGCGCGCTGACGTGCTGGTGCTGGCGGTCGGGGGCATGGACACGCTGCCGTCGCCGCTGCCGACGTACCTGCGGGAGGGGCTCCGATTCCTGCGCCCCGACTCGTTGCGGCGGCGTGCGCGGACGCTCTACCTGGCCGCGCAGCCGCATCTGGCTCGACTGCTCGGCGGGCGCCCCGTGGCACTGCCCGCGCACCTCACGGAGCGGTACCTGGACGACTGCGTGCGGGCCGTGCGGGCGTTGCGGCCGGGGCTGCCCGTGGTGGGCATGGTGCCGCCCGTGCACCGCGCCGCCGTGTACGGGTACGTGCACAGCGGCCGCCCCGCTGGGGAGGCCGCCGTGCGGAGGTGGGCTGGTCGGCACGGCGTTCCGCTGCTGGACCTGCCGTCGCTGATCGGCGCGCACGTGCGCGGCGGGCACGGAAACCCCGACGGCATCCATTGGGGGTTCGACGCACATCGGGCCGTGGGCCAGGCCTTGGCGGACACGGTCCGCCACCTGGACCCCGTCAACCCGTAGGCTGGGCGGCCGTGTCCGTCGCAGTCGTCACCGACTCCACCGCGTACCTACCAGAGGGCTTCGCCGATCGGCGTTCGGTGCGGGTGATTCCCCTGCACGTCCTGGTCGACGGGGTCGGGCGGTTGGACGGCGTCGACTTCGGGCCGGCCGAGCTGGCCGGGGCCCTCGGCGACCGGCGGACAGTCACCACCTCTCGGGCCAACCCCGCCGAGCTCGCGGCCGAATACCGCAAGGCGCTGGAGGACGGCGCGGAGGCCGTCGTCGCCGTGCATCTGTCCGGGGAGCTCTCCGGCACGTGGAACGCCGCTTGGATGGCGGCCGAGGAGGTCGGGCCCGATCGGGTGCGGATCGTCGATTCGCGCTCCACGGCCATGGGCCTCGGCTTCGCCGTCCTCGCCGCTGCCGACGCCGCCGCGGCCGGCGCTTCCCCGGCTGAGGTGGAGCGCGCCGCCACGCGCGTGGCCGCCCGGGCGCGGACGTTCTTTTCCGTCGAGACATTGGAGCATCTGCGACGAGGCGGCCGTATCGGCGCCACGGCCGCATTGGTCGGCACCGCCTTGTCGGTGAAGCCCCTCCTGCACGTCGAGGACGGGCGGATCGTGCCGCTGGAGAAGGTTCGCACCACCAGCCGGGCCATTGCCCGCCTCGTCGACCTCGCCGCCAATGCCGCCGGCCGCGGGCCGGTGGAGCTCGCCGTGCACCACCTCGCCGCCCCCGAACGGGCCGCGGAACTCGCCGCCAAGCTGGAATCCCGCCTGCCCAACTCGCCCGGCTGCCTGATCTCAGAGGTGGGCCCGGTGATCGGCGCCCACACCGGCCTCGGGGTGCTCGGTGTCGTCGTCGTCCCCGGCGGTCTGAACCCCCAGGGCTGACGTCTTTCCGGGGGTCGGGGCGAGGCCGCCCAACCCGTCAGCATGACACGCCCCGGCCCGCCTGGGCCGTTCCAAGATCGTCTCAGCCCTAGTTGTCCACAGCCCCCGAGTTGTCCACATCTGGATCTTCAACCGCCCCGGCCCCGCCCCGCCGCGCCCTAGCGTCGACGCCGTGCTCGATCGACTGCGCCCAAGCGCCACCGACCACTCGGCACAGGTGCGAAAGCGTCTGGCCGAGGTGTTCGGCGACGCCGTGCCCGAACCGCAGGACACGCCCGACGGTGACACGGCCGAAGGGCGGGCGGGTCCGTTGGTCGAGCGCTGGTTGCCCGGAGGCGCCCGGGTCCGCCGACCCCGAACGGCGGTACTCGCCCTCGCCGCCGCGGTGCTCGTCGCCGCGGTGGCCGCTGCCCTGGGCATGTGGCTGAACCGGCCCGTGCTGGAACAGCCACCCGCCCTGCCCGTCCCCGCGACCCCAACCGCCGCGCACAGCGCGGGGACGGGCAGGCCCGGGCCGCTGGTCGTCAGCGTCGTCGGCAAGGTCGCCAGGCCAGGCCTGGTCACGGTGCCCGACGGCTCCCGAGTCGCAGACGCGCTACGCGCCGCCGGCGGCCCGCTGCCCGACGCCGATCTGACGCAGCTCAACCTGGCTCGCAAGCTCTCCGACGGCGAGCAGATCGCCGTCGGGGTGCCACAGCCCGAGGCGGCGCCCGGGCAGCCGCCCGGCAAGGTCAACCTCAACACCGCGACGCAGACCGACCTGGAGACGCTGCCCGGCGTCGGACCGACCATGGCGCAACGGATTCTCCAGTGGCGGACCAAGAACGGCCGCTTCCAGTCCGTCGACCAGCTCCGCGAGGTCGACGGCATCGGCGCCACCAGATTCGACCATCTGAAGGAATTGGTGCAGACATGACTCCTGCTCGGACCGGCCCGGCGCGGTTCGCGCGGGCATTCCGCCGGCACGTCGCGGTGGTGGCCCTGCCGATCGCTCTCCTGTGCGGGCAACGGTTCTGGTGGTCGCTCGTCGTCGCGGTGGTGGCGGTCGGCATCGAGATCGTCCGGTTCCTTCGCTCGCCGCCGTTCATGCGCATCCGCCTGGAGCCGAGGGACCGTCATGAATGACACCCGCATGGTGCCGGTCGCCCTGGTGGTGTGGGCGGTCGCGACCGTCGGCCTGGCCTGGGGCTGGCAGTTCAGCTGGTTGCTCGGTGGCGTCGCCGTGGTCACGGCCTTCGTGGTGGCCGTGCGATCTCTGCGTTGGCGCCCACAGGCGGTGCTGGTGATCGCCCTCGGAGCGTTGGCGACCTGCTGGATCGCCATCGTGATCCACGCGTCGGCAACGCACCCGCTACGGTCGGACGCGGACCACGGCGCCACGGTCACCCTTCGCGTCGAGGTGTCAGAGCGACCGAAACCGCTTCGCACGCAAGGATTCGGTAGCCGCCAGGGTGGCGCCGATCGCGTGCTCGTCCCGGCGGGCGACGTGATCGTGCTGGCTCAGGCCGCCGGGTGGGCCGACCTGCTGCCGGGCCAGTGGCTCACCGTCACGGGTCGGGCCGCGCCGGCTCGGACCGGCGACCTGACGGTCGCGGTCGTGCAGGCCCGCGGATCGCCGACGGAGGTGACACCGGCGCCGCCCTGGCAGAAAGTCGCGGCCGTACTGCGAAACGGGCTACGCCGAGCAACCTCGGTGTTGCCGGACGAGCAGGCGGGCCTCGTGCCCGGACTGATCGTCGGCGACACCGCGAACCTGTCGCCGCGGGTGTCCGACGAGTTCAAGGTGGCCGGCATGACCCACCTGCTCGCGGTCAGCGGGGCCAACTTGGCGATCATTGCCGGCGCCGTGCTGTTCGCGATCCGATTGCTGGGTATGGGACCTCGCATCGCCGGCGTGGGCGCCGGCCTTGCGGTGATCGGGTTTGTCATCCTCGCCGGCCCGGAACCCAGCGTGCTGCGGGCGGCGGTGATGGGTGGCCTTGCGCTGTTGGCCCTGGTGCTGGGCCGGGAGAGATCGCTGCTCCCGGCGCTGGCCTGGTCGGTGGTGGTGCTGGTGCCGATCGATCCGTCACTCGGTCTCAGCGCCGGCTTCACGCTCTCGGTGCTCGCCACCGGGGCTCTGGTCCTGGTCGCGCCGCGATGGGCGGTGTGGCTGCGAGGCCGGGGTGTGCCGCCGGGCGTCGCCGAGGCCGTAGCAGCGCCGCTTGCCGCTCACCTGGTGACCGCGCCGGTGATCGCCGGCCTGTCCGGCGAGGTCAGCGTGGTCGCGGTGGTCGCCAACCTCGCGGCCGAGCCGGTGGTCGCGCCCGCCACGGTCATCGGCGTGCTGGCCACCATGGTGACGCCGATGAACCAGTGGTTGGGCGAGATGTTGGCCCGTGCCACGAGTCCGGAGGCGTGGTGGCTCATCCACGTCGCCCGCTACACCTCCTCGATGCCGCTGGCGACGGTGCGGTGGCCGAGTGGCTTGCTCGGCGCTGCCCTGTTGACCGCGGTGATGGTCGTCGGCTGGGCTGCGCTGCGGTCACGGCGATTGCGAGTCGTGGCAACGGTGGTCGTGGTCGGTGCCGTGCTGGTGTTGATGCCGGCCCGGCTCACCGGCTCCGGCTGGCCGCCGACAGGATGGGCAATGGTGAGTTGCGATGTGGGCCAGGGCGACGCGCATGTGCTGGCGACATCCCAGCCCGGACGGGTGGTGCTGATCGACACGGGCCCCGACCTCAGCTCAATAGTGGGCTGTCTGCGCCGGCTCGGCGTGGTCAGCATCCCGTTGATAGTGCTCAGCCACCTGCATGCGGACCACGTCGGCGGCTTGTCCTCGGTGCTCAGCGACTATCCCGTCGGCGCCGTCGGTGTCGGGCCGTTGCACGAGCCGGCGTGGGCTTGGGACCAGGTCCGCCGACAGGCCTCGGACGCCGGCGTGCGGGTGGTGGACATCGTTGCCGGACAACGCTTCGAGTTACCCGGAGTGAACATGACCGTGATCGCGCCCCAGGAGGCGCCGAGCCATCTCGGCCCCAACGCCGAGGGCACCCCCGTCAACGACGCGTCTCTCGTCGTGCGCGCCGACACCGCCGCCGGCCGCATCCTGCTGACCGGCGACATCGAACTGGAGGGCCAGGCCAACCTGTTGGCCACCAACGAGGACCTCTCCGCCGACGTGCTCAAGGTGCCCCACCACGGCAGCCGCTATTCGCTCCCGCGCTTCCTGGAACGGGTGCATCCCCGCGTCGCCATGGTCAGCGTCGGCGCCGGCAATCCCTTCGGGCACCCCAGTTCGCTGATCCTGGACGCCCTGAAACGGGAAGGAGCAACGGTGTTGCGCACCGATGAGGACGGCGACGTCGCCGTCGTCGCGAGCCGGGACGGCCCGCTCATCGCCCGCCGTGGATCACCACGAGTCGTCCACTAGCGCCAACCGCCGGCGCAAGCGCTTGGCATCGCGAGGAGGGAGCACGGCGAGCACGCCTTCCAACTGGTCCCTCAGGATTCGGTAGTCCGGACAGCATTCCTCGACACCGCAACCCGGACCATCGTGGTCCCAGATCCGGTGGGCCGGTGCACGCACGAAGCCCTCCCACTGGCGGAGCTTCCTCGACACCTCGCCCGGCGACCAGCGAGTCCGCTCCAGCCGTTCGACAGCCCACCGGCCGCGGGTGGACATCCCGGGCACGGCCGAAATGTGCGACTCGGGATGGCTGAAGGGGAGTTGGGCGCGCACCCGCGCCGGCGGCCTACGGGGCATCGGCCCTTCGGACAGCGGTCATGGTCCGATGATTGCACCGAGAGGCCTTGGCCGACAGCTGGTTTCTGGCGCGGTGTGCGTCTGATCCGCCTCGACCGGTCCGTCGGGACTGTGGGCTGTCGGCGCACTTTCATCGGCCTTACGTGCCTCACCGGTAGCGCGGAGATCGGGAGGTGATGGGCTCCGGCCACTGAGTCAGAGTCGTCCGCCGGAGGCGCTGTCGCCGGACAGCCGCTGGGCCAGGTAGACCGGCACGGTGGAGGCCAGGATCAGGACGACGGCCACGACGTTGACGATCGGGGCCTGGTTGGGGCGGAAGAGGTTGCCGTAGATCCAGATCGGCACGGTCTCCAGGCCGGCGCCGAGGGTGAACGTGGTGACGATGATCTCGTCGAAGGAGAGGGCGAAGGCGAGGAGGCCGCCGGCGAGGAGGGCGGAGCGCAGCATCGGGAACGTGACGAGTCGGAAGGTGGTGATGCCGTCGGCGCCGAGGTCCATCGACGCCTCCTCCAGGTTGTTGCCCAGGCGCCGCAGGCGGGCCACGACGTTGTTGAACACCACGACTATGCAGAACGTGGCGTGGGCGACGATCGCGGTGAACAGGCCGAGGTTGATGCCCAGGATGGTGCGGAAGGCGTTGTTCAGCGCGATGCCGGTGACAATGCCGGGCAGCGCGATCGGCAGCACGATGAGCAGCGAGATCGGGTTGCGACCGATGAACTTGTAGCGCTGGAGGGCAAACGCCGCCATGGTGCCGAGCACCAGCGCGATGGCCGTGGCCGCCAGGCCGGCCTCCACGCTCGTGCGCAGCGCCGCCAGCGCCCCGTCGTTGGCCGCGGCCCGGCCCCACCACTCCAGGGTGAAGCCGCCCGGCGGCCAGCCGAACGTCGTGTCCGAGTTGAAGGAGTTGAGGAACACCACCAGCAGCGGGAAGTAGATCACCGCCAGTCCCAGCGCCAGCGCGACCAACAACACTCGCCTGGTGGTTCGGGAGAACGTCACGACCGGCCTCCTAGAGGGTGTCGACAGCGCCGGTGCGGCGGGCGGCGGCCAGGTACACAAGCATGATCATGACGGGGACGGTGGCGACGGTGGCGGCGAAGGGGAGGTTGTTGGCGGCGCCGATGTTGTCGTAGACGACGTTGCCGAGCAGTTGGCTGGTGCCACCGACGATCTTGACGGCGATGTAGTCGCCCAGAGACAGGGAGAAGGTGAAGATCGAGCCGGCGATAACGGCCGGCAGGGCCAAGGGGAGCACGACGGAGAGGAAAGTCCGCACGGAGCGGGCGCCGAGGTCGCCGGAGGCGTCGAGGAGGGAGTCGGGCAGGCGGTCGAGGCCGGCGTAGATGGGCAGGATCATGTACGGCAGCCACAGGTAGGACAGGGTGATCACGGTGGCGGGCAGGCCGTAGCCGGGGCCGTCGAGGCCGACGGGGGCGAGCAGCCAGTGCAGCACGCCGTTGCCGGACAGCATGGACCGCCACGCGTCGGCCTTGACCAGGTAGCTGGCCCACAACGGGGTCATCACGGCGATCACCAGCAGGCGCTGGGTGCGCCGGGACGTGAACTTGGCCATGGCGAAAGCCATCGGGAAGGCGATCACGGCGTCGACGAGGGTGACGATCACGGCGACACCGACCGTGCGGACGGTGATGGTGCGGTAGACGGCGTCCCGGGCGAGGGTGGCGAAGTTGTCCAGGGACCAGCCGACCACCACCCGCCCGGTGAACACGTCGGTGCTCCAGAACGCGGTCACGAACAGCGCCACGAGCGCGCCGAGGTAGGCGACGCCGAGCCAGGCCAGGGGCGCGGACAGCAGGATGCCCAACCGCAGCCTCGGAGTGCGGCGCAGGTACGCCGACAACCGGCGGCGCGGGGAAGCCGCGGGCCGCGGCGTGTTCGTGATCGCGGTGGTCACCGGGTCAACCCTTGATCTCGGTCCACGCCTGGGTCCACGCGCCGTAGTCCTCGCATTTGACGTCGGTGCGGCCGTCGAGGCACTGGGAGATCGGCGTGGTCCAGTAGGCGATCTTCGACGCGTAGGCCGAATCACCGGCGTGGTAGGTCTCGCAGTGCTTGGTGTCGCTGGTCTGGGCGCATGCCTTGGAGTTGGCCGGGGCCTCGCCGAAGTACTCGGCGACCTGGGCGTTGACCTTGGGGCTGATGATGTAGTTCATCCACAGGTAGGCGCAGTTCTTGTGCTGCGACTTGGCCGCCACCATCCAGGTGTCCGACCATCCGGTCGCGCCCTCGGACGGCACGGTCGACTCCACCGGGGCCCCACCGGTCTTGGCGACGTTGACGGTCACCTGCCACGCGGTGCCCAGGACGGCGTCGCCGCTGGTCAGGGACTGGCTCTCCTTCAGGTAGTCCGACCAGTACTCGCTGACCAGGGGGCGCTGCTTCTTCAGCAGGTCGACGGCGGCCTGGAACTGGGTGCTGTCCAGCGCGTAGGGGCTCCTGATGCCCAGGTCGGGCTGGTGCGCCTTGAGGTACAGGGCGGCGTCGGCGATGTAGATCGGCGAGTCGTAGGCGGTGATCTTGCCCTTGTACTTGGAGTTGGGGTCGAACAGCGCCGACCACGAGGTGGGAGCGGGGCTCACCTTGTCGGAGCGCCAGGTGAGCAGGTTGGCGCCCCAGCCGTGCGGAATGCCGTAGGCGACGCCGGCGACGCTGTTCCACGACTGGTTCTTGAGGAACCCGAACACGTCGGCGTAGTTGGGCACGAGCGAGGTGTTCACCGGTTCCACGTCGCCGGAGGCGATCAGGCGCAGCGAGGCGTCGCCGGAGGCGGAGACGACGTCGTACTGGCCGGTCTTCATCAGGCTGATGGCCTCGTCGGAGGTGCCGAAGGGCTTGACGTTGACCTTGCAGCCGGACTCCTGCTCGAACGGGGTGACCCAGTTGACCTTGGGGTCGTTGGAGCCGTTCTCCGCGTAGCCGGGCCAGGCCAGCACGGACAGCTGACCCTCGCCCGCGCCGAGCTTGCCCAGCGCGGGCAGCGACGGCGGGGTGAAGGCGGTGCCGCCGCCGCTCGCCGCCGTATTGCCGCTGGTGGTGCCGCACGCGGTGAGCACGAGGCCCGCCGCCAGCAGTCCGGCCAACAGCGCCGTGTTCTTCATGATCGACCTTTCACTCGCTACCGGTGACCGGGAAGTTGTGCTCGTGCCGCCAGGTCAGGCGGACCCGGCCGTCGGTGAAGCCGGGCACGCCGTCGGTGTTCTGCCGCACCACGGACAACCGGCCGCCGGCGTCGAGGGCGACCTCGAAGCGCAGGGTCGCGCCGGCGTACACCACGTCGGTGACGGCGCCGGTGGCGACGGTCTCGCCGGGACCGGCCGGGCGGGCCAGGTCGCCGTCGATGCGGATCTTCTCGGGACGGATGCTGAACAGCCCGGCCATGCCGATCACCGTCTCCGCCGCGCGCCCGCCGAGCAGGTTGGAGGGGCCGACGAAGCCGGCGACGAACGCGGTCGCCGGCCGCTCGTAGACCTCCTGCGGGGTGCCGACCTGCTCGATCCGGCCGGCGTTGAACACCGCGATCCGGTCGCTCATGGTCAGCGCCTCGTCCTGGTCGTGGGTGACGAACACGAAGGTGATGTCGACATCTCTCTGTAGTTGCTTGAGTTCGCCCTGCATTTCGTGTCGGAGTTTCAGGTCGAGCGCGCCGAGCGGTTCGTCGAGCAGCAGCACCTTGGGCCGGTTGACCAGGGCGCGGGCCAGCGCGACGCGTTGGCGCTGGCCACCGGACAACTGGGACGGTCGGCGCCGGCTGTAGTCGTCGAGGCGCACGGACCTGAGCGCGTCGGCGGCGCGGCGCCGGCGGTCGGCCCTGGGCACGCCCTTGACCCGCAGCCCGTACTCGACGTTCCTGGCGACGTTCATGTGTGGGAACAGGGCGTAGTCCTGGAAGACGGTGTTCACGTCGCGGTCGAACGGCGCCAGTCGGCTCACGTCCTGGCCGCCGAGTTCGACCGTGCCGTCGGTGGGCTGCTCGAAGCCGGCGATCATCCGCAGCACTGTCGTCTTGCCGGAGCCCGACGGGCCGAGCATGGCGAAGAATTCACCCGGTCGGATGTCGAGGTCGACGCCGTCGACCGCGGTGACGGGGCCGAAGTTCTTGCGCAGGCCGCGCAGCCGGACCGCGGGCACGGCGGAGGCGGCCGGCGGGTGGTCGCCGAGCGCGACGTCGGGGGCTTGGTGGGGCATCGCGGGCCTCCGGTGCTCTGCGGAGATGGTCTACGGCCTACAGGGCGCTCATCACGTGCTTGATCCGGGTGTAGTCCTCCAGCCCGTACAGCGAGAGGTCCTTGCCGTAGCCGGACTTCTTGAAGCCGCCGTGGGGCATCTCGGCGACGAGCGGGATGTGGGTGTTGATCCACACGCAGCCGAAGTCGAGGCGGGCGGCCATGCGCATGGCCCGCTGGTGGTCGGTGGTCCACACCGACGACGCCAGCCCGTACGGGACGCCGTTGGCCGCGCCGAGGGCCTCGGCCTCGTCGGCGAAGCGCTGCACGGTGATCACCGGGCCGAAGATCTCGTGCTGGCTGATCTCGTCCTGCTGTCGAACACCGGAAACCACGGTGGCGCCGTAGAAGTAGCCCTTGTCACCGATGCGGCTGCCGCCACTGTGGACGGTCGCGTGCGGGGGCAGCCGGTCGAGGAAGCCGGCGACGCGGTCGAGCTGGCCGGCGCTGTTGAGGGGCCCGTAGTCGGCGGAGGCGTCGTCGGGGCCGCCGGTTCTGGTCGCCAGGGCATGCGTGGTGAGGGCGGCGACGAAGTCGTCGTGCACCTCGTTGGCGACGAGCACTCGGGTCGCGGCGGTGCAGTCCTGGCCGGCGTTGAAGTAGCCGGCCGTCGCGATGGTCTCGGCGGCGGCCTCTATGTCGGCGTCGGCGAACACGATGACCGGGGCCTTGCCGCCCAGTTCCAGGTGCACACGCTTGACGTCGGCGGCGGCCGCGCTCGCGACCTCGGTGCCGGCACGGACCGAGCCGGTGATCGACACCATCGCCGGGATCTCGTGGCCGACCAGCGCACGGCCGGTGTCCCGGTCGCCGCAGATCACGTTGAACACGCCCGGCGGCAGGTGCTCGGCGGCGATCTCCGCCAGCAGCAGCGTGGACGCCGGCGTGGTGTCCGCGGGCTTCAGCACCACCGTGTTGCCCGCCGCCAGGGCCGGCGCGATCTTCCAGACCGCCATCATCAGCGGGTAGTTCCAGGGCGTCACCTGCGCGCACACCCCGACCGGCTCCCGCCGTACGAAGGAGGTGTGCCCGGGCATGTACTCGCCGGCCGACTTGCCCTCCAACACTCGGGCCGCGCCGGCGAAGAACCGGAGCTGGTCCACGACCACCGGCAGTTCCTCGGATGCCGTGAGCGCCAACGGTTTCCCGGTGTTCTCGCACTCCACACGGACCAGCTCGTCGGAACGCTTCTCGACCGCGTCGGCGATCTTCAGCAGGGCCAGTTGGCGCAGAGCCGGGGTCGTGTCCCGCCAGGAGTCGAAGGCCGCCTGCGCGGCGTGCAGGGCGCCGTCGACATCGGCCGCCTCGGCCACCGGCGCCGTGCAGTACGCCTGTCCGGTCGCCGGGTCGATGACGTCCGCGCGGTGTCCGGAGGCGGAGTCGACCTGGGCCCCGTCGATGAAGTGGTGCAGCTGTCGCATGGCGACTCCCTGCGGTCCCGGGTGGCGGAGGAGCGGGATGGACGTAAACATATGAGTCCATATGTCATATGGCAAGGGTCTGGGGGAGGATTGAGGGTGCCGAGAGCGGCTGGGCAAGGCGGGGGAGCGGAGCGCGGGTGGGCGGGTGTTCGGCCCGTCGGTGAAGGGGTCGGCGGGAGAATGCGCGGGCGGGGCGTCGGAGGACGAAAGGGTGAGGGTGGGCATGGGGCAGGCGAGGTCGCACGTGTTTGCGCCGCTGGGCGACCTCGGGCGGGCGGAGGCGGTGACGGCGCGGCTGACGGACGCGATCTCGATGGGGCTGCTGGGGGACGGGGAGCAGCTGCCGAGCGAGGCGGAGCTGGCGGGGCAGTTCGGGGTGGCCACGGTGACGGTGCGGGAAGCGCTGGTGGCGCTGAGACAGCAGGGCCTGGTGGCCACGAGACGGGGGCGCGGGGGCGGGAGCTTTGTGATCACGCCGGACCAGGAGGCGCCGGCGTCGTGGCAGCAGCGGCTGAGGGCGGTGTCGCTGAGTGAGCTGAGGGACATCGGGGACCACTACCTGGCGGTGGCGGGGGCGGCGGCGAGGCTGGCGGCGGAGCGGAGCTCGCCGGAGGACGTGGAGCGGCTGTGGCTGGCGACCGAAGACCTGCGCAATGCCGGAGCTGCGACGAACGACCAGGGCAGCCGGGGGCAGGCGAGGGCGGAGCGGCAGTTCCACCTCGAAGTCGCGGCGGCGGCGCAGTCGCCGAGGCTTACCCACCAAGAAATCCAGCTCCAGGGGGAGCAGGGCGGCCTGCTGTGGCTACCGCAGAGCGGCAACGGGCACGCGGAGCACGGGGCGATCACGGAGGCGATCGCGCGGCAGGACGGGGAGCTGGCCCGGAAGCTGACGGAGGAGCACATCCTGGAAGCGGTGGACCGGCTCGTGGACATGCACCTGAACCTGCTGTAACCCTAAGCGCGGGCCAATCGCGCAGCCGAGGTGGGCATCATGGGCTCTCACGCTGGTGACGAGGTCGTCGAACAGGTCGCGGCGATCGTGGAAAACGTCTTCGACCGGCTGAAGCCGGTGCTGGTGGCGGTGGAGTCGCTGCTGGTGGAGGTGGCGGAGCCCAGAGCCGAGGACTTGGAGCACATCAGGCCGCAGGTGGTGGACGCGCTGGGCGGTCTGGTGATCGGGGCGGGCTATGTGGCGGCGCCGCACGTGCTGACGGACCAGGAGTACGGGTTCGAGTGGTGGACGGCCACGAGCGCGGAGCCGGCGCAGCTGTTCATCAGCCTGGAGCCGGGCAGCGCGAACTTCCTGGACTACACAAGGCAATCCTGGTTCACGGCGTCAAGGGACACGGGCCGGCGGCACGTGAACGGGCCGTACGTGGACTACCTCTGCACGGACGAGTACACACTCACGTTCACGGTGCCGGCGCAGCGGAACGGCGCGTTCGCGGGAGTGGTGGGGGCGGACGTGTTCGTGCGGGAGTTCGAGCACGTGCTGCAGCCGAAGCTCAGGAGCCTGGGATCGCGAGCGGCCCTCGTGAACGCCCAGGGCCGGGTGATCGTCTCCAACAGCGCGAAATCGCCGACGGGATCGCTGATGCGGGACGCGGACGTGCCGGCGTGGTGGAACGCCGGCGCACAGGCGCGCGCCGGCGTTCGTCGCTGTGGAGACGCCCCGATAGTGCTGGTGATGCCTTAGAGACCCAGGGCCTCGATGACGGCGGCGGCGTTGGGCGGCACGGTGGCCTTGGGCCCAATGTGGTCGGCCACGGCGTCGAGGGTCTTGAGCCCGTCGCCGGTGATCAGCAGCACGGTGTCGGCGTCGGGGTCGAGCTGGCCGGTCTCGATGAGCTTCTTCGCGGTCGCGACGGTCACGCCGCCGGCGGTCTCGGCGAAGATGCCCTCGGTGCGGGCCAGCAGCCGGATGCCCTCGACGACCTCCTCGTCGGTGACGTCCTCGACGGCGCCGCCGGTGCGGCGCACGGTGTCCAGCACGTACGGGCCGTCGGCGGGGGCGCCGATGGCCAGCGACCGGGCGATGGTGTCGGGGCGGACCGGCGTCACGACGTCGGTGCCGGCCTTGTAGGCGGAGGCGACCGGCGAGCAGCCGGTGGCCTGGGCGCCGAACACGCGGTACGGGGTGGCGTCGACCAGCCCGAGCTCGCCCAGCTCGCGGAAACCCTTGTCCACCTTGGTCAACTGCGAGCCGGAGGCGACCGGCACCACGATCTGCCCGGGCAGCCGCCAGCCGAGCTGCTCGGCGACCTCGTAGGCCAGGGTCTTGGAGCCCTCGGCGTAGTACGGGCGGACGTTGACGTTCACGAACGCCCAGTCCTCGTGCTCGGCGGCGAGCTGGGTGGCCAGCCGGTTCACGTCGTCGTAGTTGCCGTCCACGGCGATCAGCGCGCCGTCGTAGACCGCGGTGGTGAGGATCTTGGCCTTCTCCAGCGAGGACGGGATGAGCACGACCGACTCCCAGCCGGCGCGGGCGGCCGCGGCGGCCACGGCGTTGGCCAGGTTGCCGGTGGAGGGGCAGGCCAGCACCTTGAAGCCGAGCTGGCGGGCGGCGGCCAGCGCCACGGCGACGACGCGGTCCTTGAACGAGTGCGTCGGGTTGCCGGTGTCGTCCTTGACCCACAGGTTGCGCACGCCCAGGGCGGCGCCGAGGCGGTCGGCCTTGACCAGGCGGGTGAGGCCGGGGTCGGTGTTGGGGTAGGCCTGCACGTCGGTGGGCACGGGCAGCAGGTTGCGGTAGCGCCAGATGGACTTGGGGCCGGCCTCGATGTCCTCGCGGCGCACCCGGCCGAAGTCGTAGGCCACTTCGAGGGGGCCGAAACACTCGCTACAGGCGAACTCGGCGGCCAGCGGGATCTGGTGGCCGCACTCGCGACAGCTCAGGGCACGCGCGGGGCCGAGGTTGAAGGCGGCGGCGGTGCGGGCGTCGACGGTCGAGGTCATGGGAGGTATCTCCTCATCTTTCCCACGTGTGGGTCGGAATTGGCACCGTGATCGACGCACCACAAAGCGTGCGTCGCCGGTTGCCGGGGCTTCAACGGGCCGTTCCCTCTGCCCCTCTGGATGAGCGGTATTCAGTTGTGACCTGCACGGTACGGCACCTCGACCTGGCATCGCCACTCAATCGCCCACCATGCGGGACGTGGAAGGATGGTCGGGTGAGTGCCGCCCCCGAACCGCTGCTGCTCGTGCTCGGCGACGAGGAACTGCTGGTCGAACGGGCCGTGCGGGCCGCGTTGGCGCAGGCCCGCGAGGTCGACCCGACCGCCGATCTGACCCGCCAGCGGGTGACTGACCTCACCCCTCCGGAGCTGGCCGAGCTGCTGAGCCCGTCGCTGTTCGCCGAGGGCCGCGTGGTGGTGCTGGAGGGCGCGCAGGAGGTGGGCAAGGAGATCGCCGACGCGGTCCTGTCCTACGCCAAGGCGCCGTCCGACGGCATCGTGCTGATCGTGCTGCACACCGGCGGCGGCCGGGCCAAGGTGGCCAAGGACCTGCCGGGCGCGCTGAAGAAGGCCGGCGCGGCGGTGGTGGAGTGCTCGAAGATCACCAAGCCGGCCGATCGGGACGCGTTCGTCAAGGACGAGGTGCGGCGGGCCGGCGGCAAGATCGATCCGGCCGGGCTGGCGGCGCTGGTCGAGACCGTCGGCAACGACCTGCGTGAGCTGGCCGCGGCCGCCTCGCAGCTGGTCACCGACAACGACGGCAAGGTCGACGAGGCGGCGGTGCGCCGCTACCACCAGGGCAAGGCCGAGGTGACCGGCTTCGCCGTGGCCGACCTGGCGGTCGTGGGGGATCGGGCCGGCGCGATGGAGGCGCTGCGCTGGGCCATGCTGCTCGGCGTGCCGCACGTGCTGGTGGCCGACGCGCTGGCCGAGGGCGTGCGGACGGTGGCCAAGGTGGCCTCGGCCGGTCGCGGCGACCCGTTCCGGATGGCCGGCGACCTGGGCATGCCGCCGTGGAAGGTGAAGCGGGCGCAGGGCCAGGCCCGCGGCTGGTCGCCGGCCGGGCTGGCGGCGGCGATGCAGGTCGTGGCCGCGCTCAACGCCGACGTGAAGGGTGTGGCGGCCGACGCGGACTACGCGTTGGAGCGGGCTGTGCTCAAGGTGGTCGCGGCGCACCAGATGGGCTGACCGGTCGGGCAGCGCCGACGCGCGAGCGGGCGGTGAGAGCCGAGTTCTGCTCGAATCGCTGCGCCGACGCGCAGCGATCTCCTACCGTGGCGGGGATGCTTCGACGACCCGTGGGATCCGACTGGGGGAAACCAGGGTCGCGACCACGGATAGAGGTCGGATGCGCAAGCTCTTACCATTGCTGTTGGCCGTGTTCACAGTGATCGCCCTGGGGCCGACGGCCCAGGCCCGAATCGCGGAGACCCCGAGCGCCGTGGGCTGGCGGGTGGTGGACGGCCAGGTTGTCTGGACGTCGCCGAAGCCGCTGACCGGCGACGCGCCGGTGGAGTTCTGGTCCGGCGGCAAGCTGCTGGGCCGGGCCAGCCCGAGCCGCGACAACCGTACGTTCTCCTTGCCCGGCAAGGCGATCGGCGATCCGAGCAAGATCGAGGTCCGGGCCGGCGGCCAGCGGCTGGACGCCCCGGACCCGAAGGCCAAGGCCGACTCCCGGGCGCCGGCCGCGCTGCCGCCGTTGCTGCCCAAGGGATCCGTGGACTCCGGCACTCCCGGCCGCTACCAGACGAGCACCGGCGAGTACACGCTCGACCCGGTGCCGCTGCCCGGGCTGAACGGGTCGACCGAGATGCAGGCCGTCGTCGTGGCCCCGAAGAACGCCCCGGGCAACCGCCCGCTGGTGCTGTTCCTGCACGGCCGGCACCAGGCCTGCTACAGCCCGACCGACCCCGAAGCCGATCCCGTGGGTTGGCCGTGCCCGGCCGGCTCCCTGCCGGTGCCGAGCTATCGCGGCTATCTCCAGACCCAGCAGTTGTTGGCATCGCAGGGATACGTGACGGTCTCCATCTCCGCGGACGCTATCAACGCCCTCGACTACCAGGTCGCCGACGGTGGCGCGCAGGCGCGCTCCTCACTGGTCCGGCTGCACCTGGAGCACTGGGCGGACTGGGCCGGCTCTGGTCGCGGCTCGGCGCCGCAGATCGTCAAGGACGCTCCCGTCGCGGACATGTCGAAGGTGTTGCTGGTCGGGCATTCCCGTGGGGGCGAAGGCGTCAACCAGGCGGCGCTGGACAGCCTGGCCCCGCCGCCGTTCGACTCGGGCTACTCGGGCCCGGTCCGCTGGACGATCCGTGGAAACGTGTTCATCGCGCCGACGATCTTCGGCCAGAACCCGACCCCGGACGTGCCGTCGGTGACCTTCCTGCCCGCCTGTGACGGCGACGTCTACAACCTCCAGGGGCAGCAGTACGTCGACTCGACCCGGGGTGTCAGCAAGGGCAAGGCGTTGCACAGTGCCCTGTACATCGCCGGCGCCAACCACAACTTCTTCAACTCCGAGTGGACGCCCGGTGTCTCCACCGCCCCGTCGGTCGACGACTACCACGCCGGCCCCACGCCGAATCCGCTGTGCGACCCCGGTCAGCCCGCCCGCCTGACCGCGCCGCAGCAACGGGCGGTCGGAGCGACCTACGTCGCCGCGGCCGCGCACCTGTTCCTCGACCACGACCTGCGTGTGCAGCCGCTGCTGGACGGGTCCGGGGTGCGGGCGCCGTCGGCCGACCCGGCTCACGTGCTGAGCGCGGCCCTCGGCGCGGAGCGCACACCGGTGGTGATCCCCGATGGGAACACCAAGATCTCCGGCAGCGGAAAGCTGTGCGACGAGATCAACACCGCCACCGCCTGCCTGACCGGGCGGGCCCAGTTCCAGTCGCCGCACACCGTGGCGCTCAACTCGTCCTCGACCGAGGCCGGTCGCGAGGCGATCGACGTGCGCTGGTCGTCGGCCGGCACGGTGGCGGTGATCGAGCCGCCGAAGCCGGTGCTGCTGGTCGGCAACCAGTCCCTGGCGCTGCGGATGATCGTGCCGCCCAACTCGGCCGGCACCTCGTTCGACGTCACGGCCGTGAACAGCAGCGGCGGGCGGACCGCGCTCGGCAAGATCACGCTCGACGGCCTGCCGGGCCAGGACCGCACCTTCTCGTACTGGGCCCAGGAAGTGCGGGTCCCGGTGCCGCCGGTGCTCCAGGTGGCCGAGCTCGAACTGGCGCCGACCACCGGCAGCGGCGAGGCCTGGCTGCTCGACGCCCACGGCTGGCGTCCCGGCCTGCCCGAACCGGCTCCGGCCAAGCTGACCCGAGTCGACCTCGGCACGCTCAAGGCCGCGGAGGGCGACTCGGGCTCGAAGACGTACCAGATTCCGGTGACGGTGACCGGCGAGGCCGGCGGCACGCTCAAGCTGTTCCGGGCCGACGCGAGCGGCCGGAACTACACCGAGCAGGCGCTGACGCTGGCGCCCGGGCAGCACACGGTGGACGTGCCCGCGATCGTGGTCGGGAACACCCGCTGGAGCGCGGACTACACCGTCGGCGCGCAGATCAAGGCGGCCAAGGGCACCGTCGTCGGCTCCTACCAGGGCGGCGTGACGGTGACCAACGACGACCCGGTGCCGACGGTGACCGTCGCGCCGACCGCGTCCACGGCCGCCGGCGGCGCCCTGAACTGGCACATCTCACTGTCCGCGCCGGCCGACTCGGACATCTACGTGATCGGCGACGCCCTGGTCCCGGCGACCGGGCCCGAGCTGTCGACCGCGGACGTGGACCCGGCCTGGCTGCGCTCGCTGGGCGTCGACCCGGCGCCGGCCCGGCCGCTGTCCCAGGTGACCGGGTTCTGGCTGGCCCCGCTGCTGCTCGCCGGGCAGGTCGCGGCCGACTTCACCATTCCGACCGTTGCCCACACCCCGGCCGGGCCGGACAAGCATGTGCGGCTGAAGGTCGAGGCCTACCCGCCGGAGATCAACCTGCACACCGAGATCACCGGCACGGTGACCGGCGGCTAGCACCAGCGAAACGCCCCGCCCACGAAGCGTGGGCGGGGCGTTTCGTGCGAAGCGGCGTGCTCAGCCGATCTTGTTCACGGCCGCGGCGAGCGCGGACTTCTTGTTGGCCGCCTGGTTGGCGTGGATGACGCCCTTGCTGGCGGCCTTGTCCAGGCTGCGGGAGGCGACCCGGACCAGCTCGAGGGCCTTGTCCTTGTCGCCGGCGGCGACAGCCTCGCGGACCTTGCGGACGGCGGTCTTCACACCGGACTTGACCGCCTTGTTGCGCAGGCGAGCGGCCTCGTTGGTCTTGATCCGCTTCTGCTGCGACTTGATGTTCGCCACGCGACTGCCTCTCAGTTCACTGCGTCTGGGTCGTGTCGCACTTCACACGGCACCCGGTCCGGGACAGCACCGGGTCTTCCTCCACGACGGAACGCCGCACGACACGAACAGCCAGTCTAACGCACCGTGAACGGCGCCTGCGCGGTGCCCACGACCACGGCATACGCGCCCTTCTCCACCTCGCGCCGGCCAGCGGCGTCCACGTCGCCCGGGGTGATCGCGAGCTGGCTGACGTTGAACTTGACCTGGACGGTCTTGGACTCGCCGGGCTTGAGGTCGACCCGGGCGTAGCCGACCAGCCGCTTGTCCGGCACGAGCACGGGGCTGACCGCCTGGTGCACGTACACAGGCACGACCGTGCTGCCGGCGACCGTGCCGCTGTTGGTCACCGTCACCGACACCGTCTCCTTGCCGTCGGTCCGCACGGTGGCGGCGCTCACGGTCGGCGTGGAGGTGGCGAAGGTCGTGTAGGACAGGCCGAAGCCGAACGGGAACAGCGGGTCGTAGCCGGAGCTGGCGCCGCTGTTGGTGCCGGGCAGCTGGTCGTAGGACATCGGCAGGTCGCCGACGGTCTTGGGCCACGAGATGGGCAGCTTGCCGCTGGGGTTGGCCTTGCCGAACAGGACGTCGGCCAGCGCGTGCCCGCCCTCGGAGCCGGGCAGCCAGGACTGCAGCAGGGTCGGCGCGGTGGCCACGGAGCCGAGCACCAGCGGCCGGCCGGTCATCAGCACCACGACCACCGGCTTGCCGGTCGCCTTGAGCGAGTCCACCAGGGACTGCTGGGCGGCGGTCAGCGTCGGGTTCTCCTTGTCGTTGGTGCCCTCGGCGCCGGCCTTCTCCCCCAGCACCACGACCACGGCGTCGGCGTCCGCCGCCTGTGCCACGGCGGTGTCGTCGGTCGCGCCGACGACGGTGGCGTTGGGCAGGGCCTCCTTGATGCCCTGCAACGGCGTGACCACCGGCGGCACCGGGCCCTTGGGGTCGACGCCCTGCCAGTTCACGGTCCAGCCGCCGAACTGCTGGGCCGGGTTGTCCGCGCTGTCGCCGGCGACGACGATCTTGTGCACGCCGGTGGACAGCGGCAGCGTCTTGTTGTCGTTGCGCAGCAACACGGTCGACTCGGTGGCGGCCTGCCGCGCGAGGTCGGCGCCGGCCCCGTTGACGATCCCGTCGGCCGCGTTCTCGTCGACGAACGGCTTGTCGAACAGGCCCAGCTCGAACTTGAGCTTGAGGATGCGGCCGACGGCCTCGTCGATGCGGTGCTGGCTGATCAGTCCGTTGTGGACGTCGTCGGTCAGCGCCTTGGTGTAGCCGGCGGCGTCGGAGGGCTCCATCGCCATGTCCACGCCCGCGTTCACGCTCATCGCGATGGCGGTCGGGTAGTCCGGCGCGGCGTGGTACTTGGTGACCAGGCTGGCCATGTCCGACCAGTCGCTGACGGTCACGCCGGTGAAGCCCATGCGCTGGCGCAGCTCGGTGGTGAGCATGAACTTCGACGCGTGCACGGGGATGCCGTTGACCGCGCCGGAGTTGGCCATCGCGGTCAGCACGCCGGCGTCGATCTGCGGCTGGAAGGCCGGCAGGAACACGTCCTGGAGCTCACGCACGGGGATCTGCGCCGGCACCCGGTCGTGGCCGTTCGCCGGGGCCGAGTAGCCGGCGAAGTGCTTGGCCGTGGCGGCCAGCTTGGCCGTGGCGCCCTTGCCGTCGTAGGCCTGCAGACCGGTGACCAGCGAGCCGGCCAGGGAGCCGGCCAGCAGCGGGTCCTCGCTCAGCGTCTCGTAGTAGCGGCCCCAGCGGGTGTCGCGGGAGATGTCGGAGACGGGCGCGAAGTCCCAGAACACGCCGGTCGCGCGCATCGTCGCCGAGGTGGACTCGCCCATCTTCTCGGCCAGCGCCGGGTCCCAGGTGGCGCCGACGCCGATCTGCTGCGGGAACATCGTGGCGGTCACGAGGTTGTTGTCGCCGTGCACGCCGTCGGCCCCGTACAGCACGGGGATCTTGAGGCGGTTGTTGTCCAGCGCGTAGTGCTGGATGCCGTTGGTGATCTGGGCCCAGCCCTTGGCGGTGTTGTCCACCGGGTAGTCGCCGCCGCCGGACAGGATCGAGCCGACGTGCGCGTCCACCAGCACCTGCTGTTCGCAGGAGGCCACCAGCGGGCCGTTGGCGTTGTTGCAGTCGCCGCGCAGCTTGCCCACCCTGATCTGCGCCATCTGGCCGACCTTCTCGGCCAGCGTCATCCGGCGCAGCAGGTCGTTCACGCGGTACTGGGCCGGCACCGCGGGGTTGAGGTAGATGGGTCTGCCGTGGTCGTCGGAGCCGGTCGGTCCGCTGGGCGACGCCTGGCCGCTGGACTGGGCCAGCGCCGTGGTCAGCGCGATGACGGCCGTCATCGCGAGGGCGGCGCGGATACCGGGGCGGATTCGGGCCACTGTGCCTCCTGTTCTGGCTGGTAACGCAGTTGTCACCTTTGTCCGAGAGGCCCCGTGACCAGTAGCGCCGATCGGGGGATTTGGAAGCGCTCCCATCCCGCGATCTGGGCACACACAGTGACGTGTTTCAGAGTTTTTACAGTGCTGCCAAGGACTTTCCTTGCGTCACGGTGGTTCGGACAACGCGGGTGATCGTCACACGGGTAGCCGTGAGCGGTGCCGGGAGGGGACGGATTTCCGCAGCTGAGCGCGCGATTGGACACGGTTCCTGAACGTCCCAGCATCTGGTCACGGATGTGAACGTGGCGCGGTTCGGGCATCCATGGTTGTGAACGATTACCGCCGTCCGGGGGGTCACGCGAACACTCGACCGGGCGCTAGCGTCCGGTGGTGCGCCGATATCTCACCGCTCTGCTAGTCGCCGTTGCCGCGTTGAGCGTGGTGACGGCCGCGCCCGCGAGCGCCGCCGATCGTGTCGTCACCGACTACCAGGATCCGCTGACCGCGCTGCCGCCGGTCAGCAGACCGCCGACCCCGCACTGCGCGGTCACCGCCATGCAGCACGTGTTCGCCAACTCCTACGGCCAGCCCTACGTCGGCACGCTGACGCCGCCGGCCGAGTGCGCCGGGCCGTGGACCAAGGTGGTGCTGAGCTGGACCGGCAAGAGCCAGGGCCGCCAGTACGACCGGCTCGCCGGCCTGTGGATCGGCGGGGCCGAGGTGCTGCGGACCTCGACGCCGGAGCCGGACCCGTCCGGCATCACCTGGAGCTTCGACCGCGACATCACCGAGTTCTCGCCGCTGCTGCACCAGCCGCAGCCGTTCGTGGTGGACCTGGGCAACGTCGTCAACGACACCTACACCGGGCCCTACGACATCACCGTCACGATCACCTACTACCAGGCCGACCGGGCCCATCCGGCGCCGAAGCAGGCCGACACCGTCGTGCCGCTGGCCGCCGACGCCTCGAAACCGGGCTGGCAGGACCTGGCGGCCGGCAAGAACTACACCGCGCAGGTGACCGTGCCGGCCAACACCGCGAAGCTGACCGCCGAGATCTACGCGCGGGGCGGCGGCTGCGAGGAGTTCTGGTGGTCGAACGTGCCGGATTCCCTGGTGCAGGCCAATCCCTCGGCCGGGCTGTGCGGCGGCGGGGCCTACCGTGAGGTCGAGGTGACCGTCGACGGCCGGCCCGCCGGGGTCGTGTCGCCGTACTCGGTGATCTACACCGGCGGTGTGGCGCCCATGCTGTGGCGGCCGATCACCGCGATCGACTCCATCGTCACGCTGCCGTACACGATCGACCTGAGCCCTTTCATCGGTCTGCTCACCGACGGCAAGCCGCACACCGTGCAGCTGATCCCGCCGAAGGGCATCGTCGACCTGTGGACGCTGGGCGGAAACCTGTTCGCCACCACCGATCCACACGTCAAGCGGGTCACCGGCACGCTGTTGCAGGACATCGTGCCGGACGCTGATGTGCGGACCACCACCAACGGCACCGGCCTCGACAACAAGGTCGTCACGCACGTCCAGCGGTCGTGGCGCACCACCGGCGTGCTGCACACCTCGGCCGGCTTCGTGCCGGTGAACTCGACCGGGCAGTGGACCTTCGACAACACCACGACCCTGGCCGACTCGGGGGCGAAGCAGACCACCGACCAGCGGGTGCTCGGCAACTACGGGACCAATGGCTTCGACTTCTCGCTGACTGCCGACGTCACCCAGCACATCGTGGACGACAACAACTACCGGATCGACGCGACCGTCCACCAGGGACGTCGCTTGTGGACGGTCGGCGGCGGGCCGGCCGCGCTGAGCGTGGACACCATCGACACCAGCGGCGGATTCGGCCGCACCAACGGTGTCCTCAGCTACGCCGACGGGCAGTCCAGCGAGCGGTGGAGCGGCCTGGCCGACACCGGTCGCTTCTACTCCCACGACATCGACACCGCCCACGGCTACGTCACCCGCGACGTCCACTTCGGCTGACGGTTGCACCACATGCGCTTCCCACGTGGCACCTGAGCGCAAGTGGGAAGCGCATGTGGCAAAACGGGGAGCTCAGTACAGGCTGCCGGCGTTGACCACGGGCTGGGTGGCGCGGTCGCCGCACAGCACCACCAGCAGGTTGCTGACCATGGCCGCCTTGCGCTCCTCGTCCAGCTCGACGACGTCCCGCTCGGCCAGCCGGGCCAGGGCCAGCTCGACCATGCCGACCGCGCCCTCGACGATGCGCTGGCGGGCCGCGACGACCGCGCCGGCCTGCTGCCGCTGGAGCATGGCGCCGGCGATCTCCG
The DNA here is from genome assembly GCF_040682195.1 of Kutzneria sp. NPDC051319. Taxonomy (NCBI): domain Bacteria; kingdom Bacillati; phylum Actinomycetota; class Actinomycetes; order Pseudonocardiales; family Pseudonocardiaceae; genus Kutzneria; species Kutzneria sp. NPDC051319. The sequence goes on from NZ_JBFBAM010000009.1 coordinate 122,278, forward strand.
CCGCGTAGGCCAGGTGCGTGAGCCGGGACTCGATGACCTTCACGCCGGCCGACCGGACTCGCTCGGAGATCTCGGCCGACAGCTTGCCGGTGATCTCCTCGGCGTTCTCCCGCAGCGACAGCCGGTCGTCCTCGGTGTGGTTGTCGTACGGGTAGCTGGTGGCGATGTGCCGCACCGCGGTCTCGGTCTGGATGCCGACGAAGCGGACGAAGTCGTCGACCTCGAACGCGGCCCGGGCGGTGTCCTCGATCTGCCAGACGACCACCACGGCCATCTCGATCGGGTTGCCCTCGGCGTCGTTGACCTTTGCCACCGCGGTCTCGTGGTTGCGGATCCGGACCGAGAGCCGCTGCCGGTTGCTCAGCGGGTTCACGAAGTGCAGGCCGGGCGTGCGCACGGTGCCGGCGTAGCGGCCGAAGAACTGGATCACCGCGGCCACGCCCGGGGGCAGCACGAACAGCCCGCGGAACATGATCAGGCCGAGCACGGAGAGCACGATCCACCACAGCTGCTGGGTGGTCGCCGCCACCGCGATGCCCGCGGCCAGCAGCGCCAGCGCGAGCAGCAGGGCGAACCCGCCGGGCAGCCGGTTCGCCGGCCGTTCGGCGATCGTCGGATCCGGCGTCGGGATCTCGCTCATGGCCCCCTCCTTCAACTATCAATGTGATATCAGAACCGTACCACGGTGAAACGCCAGCGCGGCGACGTCGCGAGGAGCATGATGGGGTGATCCGCACCGGCCGGGAGGGGAACGAGTTGGACACGGGAGGGCTGCCGGCGTACGGGCAGCAACAGTCGGCGGAACAGGCCCCGGCGCTACAGATCACCGGTCTGCGCAAGGCGTTCAACACCACAGTCGCGGTGGACGACGTGCAGCTGGTCGTGCCGCGCGGCTCGTTCTTCGGCCTGGTCGGCCCGAACGGCGCCGGCAAGACCACGTCGCTGTCCATGGCCGTCGGGCTGCTGCGCCCGGACGCCGGGACCGTGCGCATCTTCGGCGTGGACGTGTGGGAGTCGCCGGAGCGGGCCAAGTCCCTGGTCGGCGTGCTGCCGGACGGCATGGCGCTGCCCGAGCGGCTCACCGGGCGTGAGCTGCTCACGTACACGGGTCTGCTGCGCGGCCTCGACCAGGCCACGGTCGCCGCGCGCGCGGCCGAGCTGCTGGGCGTGCTGGAGCTGCTCGACGCCGAGCGCACGCTGGTGATCGACTACTCGGCCGGTATGCGCAAGAAGATCGGCCTCGCCACCGCGCTGCTGCACGCCCCGAAGCTGCTGGTGCTGGACGAGCCGTTCGAGGCCGTCGACCCGGTGTCGGCGTCCACGATCCGCACGATCCTGCAGCGGTTCGTCGCCTCCGGCGGCGCGGTCGTGCTGTCCAGCCACGTGATGGAGTTGGTCGAGAAGCTCTGCGACCACGTCGCCGTGATCACCCGCGGGCGGGTCGTGGCCAGCGGGCCGGTGGAGCAGGTCCGCGGTGGACAGTCGCTGGAGCAGGCGTTCGTGCACCTGGTCGGCGGCCGCACCGGCGGCGGGGAAGGGCTGTCGTGGTTGGCGTCCTGATCCGCATGAAGCTGCGGGTGCTGTCGCACTCGCTCGGCGGGGCGCGGGCGGCGAGCTTCGCCTTCGGCGCGCTGGTCGGCCTGGCGGCCGGCGGCGCGTCGCTGTTCCTGGTGATGCTCGGCTACCAGAACGGCGTGTCCATCGGCACCACCGTCGCCTCGGTGATGATGCTGCTGTGGACGATCGGCTGGCTGATCGGCCCGATCATCATGGGCGGCGGCGACGAGACGCTCCGCCCGGAGAACTTCGCCCTGCTGCCCTTGTCGCCGACGAAGCTGGCCTTCGGTCTGCTGGGCGCGTCGCTGGCCGGCGTGCCGCCGGTGGCGACGGTGATCGCGTTCCTCGGCCTGGTGGTCGGGGCGCTGTGGCTCGGCGCGCTGCCGGCGATCGTCGCCGTGGTCACGGCCGTGCTGGCGCTGGCGCTGACCGTGCTGTTGTCGCGTGTGGTCGTCGGTGCGCTCGGGGCGGTGCTGGGATCCCGCCGCGGCAAGGATCTCGGCGTGCTGCTCGCGGCGTTGGCCGGCCTGTCCTACCTGCCGCTGCGGTACGCGGGGGAGGCGTTGGCGCCGGTCATTCTCCAGAACAACCCGGTGCTCGGCGGCACGCTGCGCTGGCTGCCGACCGGCTGGGCGCCGGCGGCGGTCGAGGGCGCGGCCACCGGCAACTGGCTGGCCGTGATCGGAGCGGTGCTCGCGTTGGCCGCGGCGGACGGTCTCCTGCTGCTGGCGTACTCGCGACTGCTGGTGTTGCGGCTGACCACGCCCCAGACCAACGTCGGCCCGGCGAAGGCCGGGCGGGTCAAGGCCTCTGGCCGCAGCCTGCTGCCGGCGACGCCGGTCGGCGCGGTGATCGGCAAGGAACTGCGGCTGTGGTGGCGGGACGCCCGGCGCCGGGCGATGCTGCTGACCTCGGTGCTGATCGGCCTGTTCATCCCGGTGTTCTCGTCGGCCGGCGGCCGCGGCGCGCTGGTCATGCTGCCGTTCGCCGGGCTGTGGGTCGTCGGCTTCTCCATGCTCCAGGTCAGCAACCTGTACGGCTTCGACGGCACCTCGGTGTGGCACACCATCGTCACGCCCGGGGCGGCCCGGGCCGACGTGCGAGGGCGGCAGTGGGCGTGGGGGCTGATCATCGGTCCTGTCGCGATCGTGGCCGGGCTGGTGCTGCCCGGCGTGGCCGGCAGTTGGTGGGCGTACCCGTGGGTGCTCGGCGTGCTGCCGGCGATGCTCGGCGGCGGGGCCGGCTTCATGCTGCTGCTGTCGGTGTACTGGGCGTTCCCGATGCCGGTGCAGCGCGGCAGCAATCCGTTCAACCAGGGCAACCGGCCCGGCTGCTCACGGGGCCTGGTGCGGCTGCTGTCCATGCTGTTTCTGCTGGTCATCGCCCTGCCGTCGCTGGTTCTGCTGATCGTCGGGCAGATCGCGCACAACCCGGTGCTGAGCTGGATCGCCGTGCCGGTGGGCCTGGCCACGGGCGGATTCGCGGCGTGGTGGCTGGGGCGGCTGGCCGAGCGGCGGCTGCTCACCCGCGGCCCGGAGCTGCTGGCTCAGGTGAAGGCCGCTGGTTGATCGCCGGCTGGGTGACCGTGGCGCTGCGTAGCGTTGAGCTGGTGTTTCGTTGAGGTAACCAGTGGTTTGGAGTAGTGCCCTCGGCCACCGTGCTGGGTGAAGATGTCGACCATGACGAGGAACGGGCGCGGCGACGGCGAGTTGTTTCGCGGTTACCTGAACCCGGCGCGGCCGCACGCCGGCGCGTACGACGAGATGTTCTCGGCCGACGCGTCCGTGCGGTCCGCGTACCGCTCGCTGCACGAGGTGCTGGCACCGTCCGATGTGGCCGATCTCAGCGCCCGGTCCGACGCGCTCGGGCGGGCGTTCGTGGATCAGGGCATCACCTTCTCGCTGTCCGGTCAGGAACGGCCGTTCCCGCTCGACCTCGTGCCCCGGGTGATCACCGCCTCGGAGTGGGCCAAGCTGGAGCGCGGCATCGTGCAGCGGACGCGGGCCCTGGAGGCGTTCCTGGCCGACGTCTACGGCGACGGGCAGATCGTCCGCGACGGCGTGCTGCCGCGACGGCTGATCACCTCGTGCGAGCACTTCCACCGCGAGGCCGCCGGGATCGTGCCGCCCAACGGGGTGCGCATCCACGTCGCCGGCATCGACCTCGTGCGCGACGAGGCCGGCACATTCCGCGTGCTGGAGGACAACGTGCGGTGCCCGTCGGGGGTGTCGTACGTGATGGAGAACCGGCGCACCATGGCCCGTGTGTTCCCGGATCTCTTCGCGCGGCACCGGGTTCGCGCCGTCGGCGACTACGCCGTGCACCTGCTGCGAGCCCTGCGCAACGCCGCCGCGCCCAATGCCGCCGACCCCAACGTGGTCGTGCTGACGCCCGGCGTGCACAACTCGGCCTACTTCGAGCACTCCCTGCTGGCCCGGCAGATGGGCGTGGAGCTGGTGGAGGGGCGGGACCTGTTCTGCCGCGACCACACCATCTACCTGCGCACCACCGAGGGCGAGCGGCAGGTGGACGTGATCTACCGCCGCATCGACGACCCGTACCTGGATCCCGTGCACTTCCGGCCGGACTCCGTGCTGGGCGTGGCCGGGCTGGCCAACGCCGCCCGCGCCGGCAACGTGGTGATCGCCAACGCCGTCGGCACCGGCGTGGCCGACGACAAGCTCGTGTACACCTACATGCCGGAGATCGTGCAGTACTACCTCGGCGAGAAACCGTTGCTGCCCAACGTGGACACCTTCCGGTGCTGGCTGCCGGACGAGCGGGCCCACGTGCTCGACCGGATGTCCGAGCTGGTGGTCAAGCCGGTCGAGGGCTCCGGCGGCTACGGCATCGTCTTCGGGCCGGACGCCTCCGCCAAGGAGCTGAACGCGTTGCGGCGCAAGGTTCGCGACAATCCCCGCGGTTGGATCGCCCAGCCGGTGGTGCAACTGTCCACCGTGCCGACCAAGATCGGCGACAAGCTCTGCCCGCGGCACGTGGACCTGCGGCCTTTCGCGGTCAACGACGGCAACTCGGTGTTCGTGCTGCCCGGCGGGCTGACGCGGGTGGCGCTGCCGGAGGGGAGCCTGGTGGTGAACTCCTCGCAGGGCGGCGGTTCCAAGGACACCTGGGTGCTGGCGCCCCGATCGTCCACAGTGGAGAGCGAGCTGTCCGGGCCCGAGCTCGTGCAGGCGAGTCAGCTCAACGGCGTGGCGACCGAGCAGGGGCCGGAACTGACGGCATCCCAGCAACAGCAACAACAACAGCAGTGAGGGAGGCGTCGTGCTGGCGAGGAACGCGGAATCCCTGTACTGGATCGGCCGTTACGTCGAACGCGCCGACGACACCGCGCGCATTCTCGACGTGTCCGTGCACCAGTTGTTGGAGGACGCGACCGTCAATCCGGACGCGGAAAGCCGGCAGCTGCTGTCCGTCCTGGGCATCACGCCGCCCGACGGCACGACCTTGGACGTGTGGTCGCTGACCGAGCTGGTGGCCTACTCGTTGGGCAATGCCGGCTCCATCTGCGCCTCCGTGACGTCGGCGCGGGAGAACACCCGCGGCGCGCGGGAAGTCGTGTCCACGGAGATGTGGGAATGCCTGAACAGCATGTGGAATGCCGTGCCGGAGCGGCAGCGCTACGCCCGGCAGGTGGGGCCGCACGCGTTCTTCTCCTTCGTGGAGGAGCGGGCCGCCATGTTCGCCGGGCTGGCCGACTCGACCATGAGCCGCGACGACGGCTGGCGGTTCCTGGTGCTGGGGCGGTCCGTCGAACGCGTGGACATGATCGTGCGGCTGCTGCTTTCCCGTTCCGGTGACAAGGCTTCCTCGCCCGGCTGGGTCACCGTGCTGCGGTCCGCCGGCGCGCACGACACGTACCTGCGGACCTACCGTGGGGCCATGGACGCCAGCCGCGTGGTCCAGTTCTTGTTGCTGGACCGGCTCTTTCCCCGCTCCGTGTTCCACGCCCTGTCCCAGGCCGAGCAGTGTCTCGAACACCTCGACCACGCGCCCGGCCGTCGCGTCGGCGCCACTGCCGAGGCCTCCCGGCTGCTCGGCAAGGCCCGTAGCGATCTCGAGTTCCTGCGCATCTCCGAGCTCATGGAGAACCTGCCCCGACGGCTGAAGTCCTTGCAGGCCACCGTTCGTGACGTCGGTGAAGCCGTGTCGCTGCAGTACTTCCACTCCGTGCCCTGGGTCGCGTGGACCAACACGGAGGTGGGCGCATGAGTTGGCGGCTTCGCGTCACGCACACCACCGAGTACCGGTACGCCTCGCCGGTCACCCAGTCGTACAACGAGGTTCGGCTCACCCCGCGCAGCGACCGGCGGCAGAACGTCGTCGTCAGCCGCGTGGAGACCCATCCCGCCACCCGCGCCTACCGGTACACCGACTACTGGGGCACCGTCGTCACCTCCTTCGACCTGCACGCTCCGCACACCGAGCTGTCCGTCATCGGCTCCTCCGTCGTCGAGACCGGTGGCGAGGTCGCCCCCGTCGGCGGCGCCACCTGGACCGACCTTCGCGGCGAGGACGTCCTCGACCGGTACACCGAGTACCTCGGCTGGACCGACTACGTGCCCCGGGACCGGGAACTTGCCGCCAAGGCCCGGGAACTCCGCCGCGGGCTCACCCCTGTCGACGCCGTCCACGCCGCCGCCTCCTGGGTTCATTCCCAGATGACCTACCGGCAGGGCAGCACCGGCGTGCACAGCTCCGCCGCCGACGCCTGGCAGGCGAGGGAGGGTGTCTGCCAGGACTACGCCCACCTCACCCTCGCCCTCCTGCGCGCCATGGGCATCCCCGCCCGCTACGTCTCCGGCTACCTGCACACCCGGGCCGACGGCGCCGCCAAGGAGACCGTGCAGGGCGAGAGCCACGCGTGGATCGAGGCGTGGACCGGCGGTTGGTGGGCCTACGACCCCACCAACGCCATCCCCGTCGGTCCGCGCCACGTCTGGGTCGCCGTCGGCCGCGACTACGCCGACGTCGTCCCCTTCAAGGGCATCTACACCGGCGGCGCCGGCGCCGGCCTCACCGTCACCGTGGAGCTCACCCGCCTGGCGTGAGCCCTGTGATAGTGCTCACTGTCCGTACGTGAGGCTCGACCGCGTGGTGAACACAGCCAGAAGTGGTTGCAAGCTGCGTTGGAAGTTGACGTGCAACTTCCAACGTTGAACCCCTCGCTGTTGGAACGTCCGCCCGCAACTGGTGATGTGGGGATCAGCGCCAGCCGCGGGCGTGCAGGGCGTCGACGACGACGCCGAAGCGGTCCGGGGCGAGCACGGCGCCCTCTCGGCGCAGGTCGTTCTCGTGCAGCTCGTAGACCCGGTCCAGGCGCAGCCACGAGGGGCGGCCGTCCTGGTCCCAGGCACCCGCGCCGAGGTCCAGCCAGTCCTGCGACTCGTGGGGCTTGCTGGACAGCATCAGGGCCAGCAGGAAGCGGCCCGTGCGGCCCACGACCAGCAGCGGGCGGTCCTTGCCGACCGCGGGGTCGTCCTCGAAGGGCACCCAGGCCCAGACCACCTCGCCCGGGTCGGCCAGGCCGTCCGGGTCGGGGGAGTAGTCGAGCTTGGCCAGGCGCTCGGCGCCGTGCACCTGGGTCACCGCGCCGTGGGCGGGACGGGGAACCGGACCGTGTTCGGACACGGCCAGCACCCTATTCTGTACGGACCATCCCGGGACGCATGGGACCATGGAGTGTGTCCCCCGTCCGCTTTCCCGAGGAACCGCCCCAGTGAGCACGTTCGCCGACAGCACGTTCACGTCGCCGGAGCTGATCCGGAACTTCTGCATCATCGCCCACATCGACCATGGCAAGTCCACCCTGGCCGACCGGATGCTGCAGCTGACGGGCGTGGTCGACGCACGCGCAATGCGGGCCCAGTACCTGGACCGGATGGACATCGAGCGCGAGCGCGGCATCACCATCAAGGCCCAGAACGTGCGGCTGCCGTGGCAGCTGGACGGCCAGGACCACGTGCTGCACATGATCGACACGCCCGGCCACGTCGACTTCACCTACGAGGTGTCGCGGGCCCTCGAGGCGTGCGAGGGCGCGATCCTGCTGGTCGACGCCGCGCAGGGCATCGAGGCGCAGACGCTGGCCAACCTGTACCTGGCGCTGGAGAACGACCTCACCGTCATCCCGGTGCTCAACAAGATCGACCTGCCGGCCGCCGACCCCGACAAGTACGCCAAGGAGCTCGCCCATATCATCGGGTGCGACCCCGAGGACGTGCTGCGGGTGTCGGCCAAGACCGGCTTCGGCGTCGGGGAGCTGCTCGACGAGGTCGTCCGCAAGGTGCCGGCCCCGGTCGGCGCGGCCGACGCCCCGCCGCGGGCCATGATCTTCGACTCCGTGTACGACACCTACCGAGGCGTCGTCACCTACATCCGGGTCGTCGACGGCAAGATCACGCCCCGCCAGCGGATCAAGATGATGTCCACCGGCGCCACCCACGAGCTGCTCGAGGTCGGCATCATCTCGCCCGAGCCCAAGCCGTCCGCCGGTCTCGGCGTCGGCGAGGTCGGCTACCTGATCACCGGTGTGAAGGACGTCCGCCAGTCCAAGGTCGGCGACACCGTCACCTCCGAGCGGCACGGGGCGACCGAGCCGTTGGCCGGCTACCGCGAGCCCAGGCCCATGGTCTACTCCGGCCTGTACCCCATGGACGGCTCCGACTACCCCGAGCTGCGCGAGGCGTTGGAGAAGCTCCAGCTCAACGACGCCGCCCTCACCTTCGAGCCCGAGACCTCCGCCGCACTGGGCTTCGGCTTCCGCTGTGGCTTCCTCGGCCTGCTGCACCTGGAGATCACCCGCGACCGTCTGGAGCGGGAGTTCGGCCTCGACCTCATCTCCACCGCGCCCAACGTGGTCTACCGCGTCATCTCCGACGACGGCGCCGAGACCGTGGTGACCAACCCGTCCGACTGGGTCAACGGCAAGATCGCCGAGGTCTTCGAGCCCATCACCAAGTGCACCATCATCGCGCCCAGCGACTTCATCGGCGTGATCATGGAGCTCTGCCAGTCCAAGCGCGGTCAGCTCGGCGGCATGGACTACCTGTCCGAGGACCGCGTCGAGCTGCGCTACACCATGCCGCTGGCCGAGATCATCTTCGACTTCTTCGACTCCCTCAAGTCCCGCACCCGGGGCTACGCCTCACTGGACTACGAGGAGTCCGGCGAGCAGTCCGCCGACCTCGTCAAGGTCGACATCCTGCTCCAGGGCGAGGCCGTCGACGCCTTCTCCGCCATCGTCCACCGCGACGCCGCCTACGGCTACGGCACCAAGATGGCCACCAAGCTGCGGGAGCTCATCCCCCGCCAGCAGTTCGAGGTCCCCATCCAGGCCGCCATCGGCTCCCGCGTCATCGCCCGCGAGACCATCCGCGCCATCCGCAAGGACGTCCTCGCCAAGTGCTACGGCGGCGACATCACCCGTAAGCGCAAGCTCCTCGAAAAGCAGAAGGAGGGCAAGAAGCGCATGAAGATGGTCGGCCGCGTCGAGGTCCCCCAGGAAGCTTTCGTGGCTGCTCTCTCGACGGATGACTCGGGCGGCAAGGGCAAGAAGTAGCGGGGCCGGTTGGGGGCAAGAGGCGCATACGGTGCTGGATCTGGCCGCGTCGAGGTCCCCCAGGAAGCTTTCGTGGCTGCTCTCTCCACCGAGGACTCCGGCGGCAAGGGCAAGCAGTAATTCAGTCGCTCCGCCGGCCTCGGCCAGCGGAGCGTTATCGGTCCTACCGGGTCCCGACTATCCACAAAGGACTGAATCGGTAGGGGCGGTAAGCAGCTTTCCGCGCGAGACATCACATCCGGGGGGATCGATGATCGAGCAGTCGCGGTACGACAAGTGCGTCGAGGACGGCCGCCGTGCGTTGCTCGCCGGCGCGACGGTGGACGAAGTCCTGACCATCCTGCGGGCCGCCGGGTGTTACGAGATCGACTGCATCAAGGTGCTGCGTGAGCTGACCAGGCGCAGCCTCGGCGACCTGAAACAGGTCGTCCACTACAGCCCGGCGTTCGCCGACCGTCGAGAGAGCAACGAGGCCCTGCACGCCGCCGCCTGGGAAGCGGCGGAAAGGTTGGCGGCTGAGTCCGCGGCGTTCGAGTCGGAGCCCGGCCAGGGCAAGAAGTAGCGCGTCTCGGCCGGGGCGGCCTTGAGCACCGAACCGGTGGATCTTGACGACGGCCGGTGACGGCTGTGGCCACCCGAACGGGTGGAAGCAGCCTCGGGTGGCGGACCAACGGTCCGGATTGTCAGGGGCGTCTGCTGAGGTGGTCCCCGTGAGGAAAAGGAGGGACCATGACGGTCATGGACGCGTACACGCCCTCGGGGCCGCTCACCGTGGCGGACCTGGAGCTGATGCCCGATGACGGGCGTCGCTACGAGCTCATCGACGGGATGCTCTTCGTGAGCCCGGCGCCCGGGTTCAGGCACCAGAAGATGGTCGCGCAGCTGATTGTGCGCCTCGAGTCGGCCTGCCCCGATGATCTGCACGTGCTGCCCGCCCCATTCGCAGTGCGGACGGCGAAGGACACCGAGGTTCAGCCCGACGTGCTGGTCGCCAGGGACGAGGACCTGACGGAGAAGAACCTGCCGGTGGCCCCGCTGCTGGCGGTGGAGATCCTCTCGCCGAGCACCACGCTGTATGACCTCAACACCAAGAAGGCCGCCTACCAGCGCATGGGCGTGGCGAGCTACTGGGTCATCGACCCGTTGGACCCGCGGCTGACCGTGTTCGAGCTGACCGAGAGCGGCGAGTATGAGCTGGTCGCCGACGTCAAGGGCGAGGATGCCCATGACGCCGAGCGACCGTTCCCGGTGCGGATGGCGCCGGCGGAGCTGCTGGGGCGGCTGAATCAGTCCCGCTGACAGCCGTCGGGCCAGATGACGGTGACGGGGACGCCGTGGTCGCGGGCGTGGGTGACGACGTCGGCGGTGCCGCCGCGGCCGGCGGCGGGGCGGCCGTCCCAGACGGCGACGAGGCGGTCGGCGACGTCGACCATGTGGACGCTGGCGGCCATGTAGGCCTCCCGGCCGGGGCGGTCGTAGTCCATGGTGACGACCTCGGCGGCCTGCTGGAGTAAGGCGTCGTAGGTGGGGTGGTAGTCGGTGGGAAGGCGCTCGCGGTAGCGCTGGGCCGGTAGGACGGCGACGAGGGAGCCGCCCTCGTCCAGCACGGCCTGGGCGAACAGGGCGTCGGCGCCGTCGGCCAGGCAGCTGACGCCGACGAGGGGGGCGACGTCGGCCTGGCGGCGGAGCTCGGCCCGCAGGGCGGCGTCGACCAGTGAGCGGGTGGCCTCCTGGAGCCCTCGGTGTCCGGTGATGGCGATCCTGGTCATCACGTCTTCTCCTCGATCGAGGGGCGGCCTCTCGATCGTGCCGTGGACCAGCGCAAATGGGGAAGACGGCCATTGGGTGGCTCACGCCAATGGTTCAGACCTCGTACTCCAGACGGTAGCTGTGCGTGCCGTCGGCGGCCTTGTCGATACGGAGCGTGCCGGAGATGCCGGCCAGCTTGCCGGTGCCGGAGTCGGGTACGACGCGCACGCTCATGTCGCCGGAACCGCCGGCCATGACGGCGGAGTGCTGGAGGACGAAGGAGCCCTCGACGCCGTCCACGGTGCCGACGAAGCGCTCGATGGCGACGTAAGCGGCGGAGGTGGGCACGGGACCGCCGGCGGTGAGCAGCCGAGCGGTGCTGACGCCGGACAGGCCGCCGCGAAAGGTCTTGGCCACGGAGACGTGCCCGAGCTTGATGCCGTCGGCGTCGAGATAGGTCTCGTCGTCCCAGCGGTCGATGTCGAAGGTGCCCTCAGCTGTGCTCATGGGCCCAGTCTGCGAGCCATTCCTGCCATCTCATGTCAGGTACGAGCGTAGGAGGCCAGCAGTCGCAGCGCAGTGTCGTACTTGACCCGCAGCCGGGCCTGGGTGGCCTCGTCCAGCGCGGCGAACCGCACGGCGGACGTGTTGTCGGCGATGTCGGCGTGCTTGACGGTCACGGCGATGGGGTCGGCGGCCACCCGGGCCAGGTACTCGGCCTGCGGCTCGCCCGGTTCGTGACTCAGGGCGACGACGGCGGTGACGACCCGCTCGGGGCAGCCGGCGGCCCGCAGGTCCTCGGCGGTGACCGGGGTGTCCTCGATGACGTCGTGCAGCACGGCGGCCATCTGCTCGTGCGAGCCCTCGACCCGGTTCATGACCCGCACCGGATGCCCGATGTAAGGTTTGCCGCTCTTGTCGATCTGCCCCTCGTGCGCGTCGGTGGCGATCCGCACCGCGTCCGCGACCGAGAAATCTGAGAAGGTCATGTCGGGAGTCAACGGGATCGGGTCCTGGGCGTCCACCACTTCGATGGACCTCACCGATGTCTGGAACCGGGTGCTCGGCGGCCAACCGAGCCCACAGCTGGAACTGGTGCTGATCGCCGCCGCGGTGGCCTTGGTCGGCGTGCTGCCGTGGCAGGTGTGGCGGGTCACCCGCAACCTCGTCACGATCGCGCACGAAGGCGGCCACGCCCTGGTGGCGGTGCTCACGGGCCGCCGATTGACGGGGATCCAGCTGCACTCGGACACCTCGGGCCTGACGCTGACCAGAGGCAAGCCGCGCGGCCCGGGCATGGTGCTGACGGCCGCGGCCGGCTATGTCACGCCGTCGCTGCTGGGCCTGGGCGTGGCGGCGCTGCTGGGCGCGGGCAAGATCACGCTGCTGCTGTGGATCGCGATCGTGCTGCTGGCGTTGATGCTGGTGATGATCCGCAACGCCTTCGGCGTGCTGTCGGTGCTGGTCACGGGCGGCATCGTGTTCGCGGTGTCCTGGTACGCCTCGACCGACATCCAAGCCGTGTTCGGCTACGTCATTGCCTGGTTCATGCTGCTGGGCGGCGTCCGCCCGGTCTACGAGCTGCAGCGCAAGCGCTGGCGGGGCCGCGCCCCGGACTCGGACGCGGACCAGCTGGCCAAGATCACCGGCGTCCCCGGCGGCCTGTGGGTGACACTGTTCGCACTGGTGAGCATCGGCTCGCTGGTCATCGGAGCCAGTCAGCTGCTGCCGCGCTGATCTCCACCGCACTAATCTCGGCAGGGTGATCGAGCAGTTGCGCGTCCCCGTGATCGTCGCCCCGATGGCGGGCGGCGGGTCCACCCCCGAACTGGTCGCCGCGGTCGTCGACGCTGGAGGCTTCGGCTTCACACCGGGCGGCTACCTGACAGCAGGGGCGATGGCCGAGCAGATCGTCCGGACGAGCGCGCTCACCGGTGGCCGGTTCGGCGTCAACCTGTTCGTGCCGGGCACGGACACCAAGCCCGACCTGGGCGACTACACGCAGCGGGTGGCGGCCGAGTCGGAGCGGCTGGGCGTCGAGGCAGGCGAGCCGCGCTGGGAGGACGACGAGTACCCGGCGAAGCTGGAAATCGTTCTGGCGCAACGGGTTCCAGTGGTGTCGTTCACGTTCGGGCTGCCGTCGGCCTCCGACGTGGAGCGCTTGCACGCGGCCGGTACGCAGATCGTCGCCACGGTGACGACGCCGGCCGAGGCCCGCCAGGCGGCGCAGCTGGGCGTCGACGCGCTGGCGGCGCAGGGCTTCGAGGCCGGCGCCCACCGCGGCACATTGACTGACGACGGCGTCTCGCCCGGCGGCGGCGAGGAATTCGGCCTGCTGGCTCTGATTCGCCGGATCCAGGCCGTCACGGACCTGCCCCTGATTGCCACCGGCGGCCTCGTGCACGGCGCTGACGTGGCGGCGGTGCTGACGGCTGGCGCCGTGGCGGCGCAGCTCGGCACGGCTTTCCTACTCTGCCCGGAGGCCGGCACGTCCGCGACACATCGGGCGGCCCTCGCCGAAGGCGGCCGGCGCACGGCCATCACCCGGGCCTTCACCGGCCGACCGGCCCGCGGCCTGGTCAACCGGTTCCTCACCGAGAACACCGCCGACGCCCCGGTCGGCTATCCCCAGGTCCACCACCTGACCCGGCCCATGCGCGCCGCCGCGGCCAAGGCCGGCGACGAGGAGCTGGTGCACCTGTGGGCCGGCCAGACCTATCCACTGGCCGAGGCGCTGCCAGCGGGCGAACTGGTGGCCCGGCTGGACCGTGAGGCCCGCGAGGCGATCGAGCGGGTCAGCCGCCGCTTCGGCTGACCCGCCGGACTTCAGCGGCTGAGCACGATCTTGCCGGCGACGTCGCCGTCCAGCATGGCCTTGAGCCCGTCGCCGGCCTGCTCGAACGGCAGCTCGGCGCCGATCTGCGGCCGCACGCCCGCCAGGTCGCAGAACTTGAGCAGGTCGCCGAGCTCCTCGCGGGTGCCCATGGTCGAGCCGACCACGCGCAGCTGGAGGAAGAACAGCCGCTGGAGCTCGGCGGCCGAGGCGTCGCCGGTGGTGGCGCCGGAGATGACCACGACGCCGCCCGGCTTGAGCGACTTCATGCTGTGCGACCAGGTCGCCTTGCCGACGGTCTCGAACACGCCGTCCACCCGTTCGGGCAGCCGCGCGCCGGACTCGAACGCCTCGTGCGCACCCAGCTGCTTGGCCAGGGCCCGCTTCTCCTCGCTGCGCCCCGTCGCCCACACCCGGAACCCGGCGGCCACGCCGAGCTGGATCAGGGCCGTCGCCACGCCGCCGGAAGCGCCCTGCACCAGGATCGACTGCCCCGGCCGCAGGCCCGACTTCACGAACAGCATCCGATACGCCGTCAGCCACGCCGTGCCCATGCACGCGGCCTCGGCGAACGACAGCCCGGGCGGCTTCGGCAGGGCGTTGCGGCGCGGCACGACGACCGTCTCCGCGAACGTGCCCTGGTGCTTCTCGGTGAGCAGGGTGCGCTTGGGGTCCAGGGTCTCGTCGCCGCCCCAGTCCGGGTCGCCGATCACCGAGTGCAGCACGACCTCGGTGCCGTCCTCCAGCACGCCCGCGCCGTCGCAGCCCAGGATCATCGGGAACTGCTCGGGCTTGATGCCCACGCCCCGCAGCGTCCACAGATCGTGCATGTTCAGGCTGGCCGCGCGCACCGAGACGCTGACCCAGCCGGGAGGCGGGTTCGGGGTGTCACGCTCGCCGATGACCAGCGAGGCGAGCGGATCGGCGGGGTTCGGCTCGGATGCGTAAACGGCGAACATACGCCGAACCTATACCCTGAGGTGGTGCTCGACTGGCTTGCCAACACCTGGGACGGGATCGAGCTGTGGGTGGCACAGCTGTGGTTCCCGCTTCAGTTCGCCCTGGTCATGGTCGTGCTGCTGCCGATTCTGCGGGCCGTGGCGTGGCTGATCGAGCGCGTGGTCGACCGGCTGGCCGCGTGGTTGGCGCCGCGTTACCGGTCGGAGCCGACGCTGTGGGGCAGCGAGGAGAAGGAACGGGCCGCCGAAGCGGGTTCCCGCCGGCCTTCGTAGGCTCACCGGCGTGACATCGCGCCGACGCATCACCATCGCCCTGGTCGGCCTGATCGTGCTCGTGCTGGCCGGCTGGCTGATCAGGGACGTGACCACCGGGTCGACCGGCGCTCCGTCGACGACAACCTCCTCCGTGTCGAAGCCATCCGGCTCGTCCGGTGCGGTGCCGGGGTCGTCGTCCGGGCTGCCGGTCAAGGCGCTGTCGTCGCTGCCCAAGGAGGTCGACGACACCTGGAAGCTGATCCAGAAGGGCGGGCCGTTCCCGTACCCCAAGAACGACGGTGTGGTGTTCCACAACAACGGGAACGTGTTGCCGCGCAACAAGGACGGCTACTACCACGAGTACACCGTCGACACGCCCGGCGCGAAGAACCGGGCCAGCCGGCGGCTGATCACCGGCTCCCAACGTGAGCTGTACTACACCGACGACCACTACGACTCGTTCGCGGTGGTGGATCCGACACGATGACCGGCATGCGGCACGTACTGGACGGAACCGCCCTGCACGACCGGGGATCCGCGCTGGACGGCATCGCGGCGACGTTGTCGTTCCCGGACTACTTCGGCCGCAACCTCGACGCGCTGCGTGACTGCCTGCTCGACCTGTCCTGGCTGCCCGCCGGCGAGCACGTCCTCGTGTGGCGGCACCACGAGGTGCTGCGCGGCGACGACCCGACCGCGTACGAGCGGATCGTCGCCGTCCTCGGCCAGGCCGTCGAGGAGAACCCGGAGTTCAGGTATCAGCTGTCCTGAGTGGGCACCCAGCTCGGCTTGCGCTTCTGCACGAACGCCGCGATGCCCTCTTGGCCCTCTTCGCCGGCGAAGTGCTTGGCCGACAGCTCCAGCATGTCCGTGAAGTCCTGGTCCATGTCGCCGGTGCGGGGCTCGCGCAGCATCTCCTTGGTCGCCGCCAACGCGTTCGGCGCGCCCAGGGTCAGCATCTCCGTGTAGCGGTCGACCTCGGCGTCCAGGCCGTCCGCCGGCACCGAGGCGTTGATCAGGCCGATACGGACCGCGCGCTCCGCGCCGAAGGTCTCGCCCGTGAGGAACAGCTCGTGCGCCGCGCGGGGCAGCAGCCTCGGCAGCACCGTCACGGAGATCACCGCCGGCACCACCCCGATGCGCACCTCGGAGAAGGCGAACGTCGCCGTGTCCACCGCCACCGCGATGTCACAGGCCGCCACCATGCCCACGCCGCCGGCCCGGGCCGGGCCCGCCAGCTTGGCCACCACCGGCTTCGGGCTGGTCCACAGCTGCTCCAGGATCGCCGGGAACTCGTTCACACCCTGCTGCTCGGTGCTCGCCCCGCCCGCTTCCTTCAGGTCCATGCCGGCGCAGAACACCGTTCCCGTGTGCCCCAACACCACCACCCGCACCTCATCGTCCGCCATCGCGGCCGCCAGGTGGTCCCGCAGCTCCCGTCGCAACTGCGCGGACAGCGCGTTCCGGTTGTGCGGGGAGTCCAGCGTGATCGTCGCGATCCCCCGCCGCACCTCGTAGTGCACCAGCTCGTCAGCCATGTCCCGCACTCTAAACGGGGTGGCGGCCGGACTGCTCGCCCGGCCGCCACCCGTGGAACTAGTTCACTTCGACCTCGCCGAACTGCATGTAGTAGTCGCCGTGGCTGTCGGGCTTGAACCCGCTGCCGCTGACCTTGATGTACTTCACGGTGGTGCTGGGGTAAGTCAGCGTCCGCGCCCCACTGCCCGCGACCGCCGTGCCCGCTCCGCTGGCCAGCTGGGTCCACTGCTGGCCGTCCGACGAACCCTCGACAACGAAGTTGCTCGGGAAGCCGACGCTGCCGTCCCGAATGTCGCCGCGCGGGTACAGCGTTACCTGTGTGCTCGGGAGCACGGTGATCATGGACAGCTGGATTCATTCGGTGCGACCGGCTGCCCCGGCGGCGCTGGTCCAGCCGTTCTCGCCGGTGCCGTTGGCCGAGCGCACGCCATCGACAGTGAACGCCGTGTTCCACCCGTCGTTGGGCAGTTCCAGCGAGCTCGACGTGGTCAAGTGAGCGCCGGTCGCGTCGTTGTCGCTGTATGCCCCTGGTCGACGAGATGACGCAGTTCTCGGCGGTGATGGCCGGCATCACCGCGGGCATGCTGTGCTCGATCAGTCTGGTTTGCAGCGTCATGGCGCTGTCCATCATTCCGGAAGGCGAGGCCTTCCTGCCGTGGATCGTGCTTGGGACCACCGGTGCCGGCGCATTCGCGTCCGAACGACTGGAGGCGATCCTCGAAGCGGCCAGTGTCGACGCGGAGGCGACGGAGGCGGCGCTCGCGCAGGAGGTCCGCAACCTCACCAGACTCACCGAGGGCTGTCCGACGGCAAAGGCCATGGCGCCGATGGTGGAGGACCCCTGTGGTGGACTTATCGACCACATTGCGCTCGGCCTCAAAAGTACTGTTAACAGTTCGCCAAGGACCGTGGAGCTCGCGACCTTATGAATCCTGATATTATCTGGGAGACTGAGGTGATGAAGATCTCCAAGCTTCTGGTTGATTTTCCTGGGCAATGCACCTGGACGGCATGGATGGATTTGATATCTCGGTGCAGGCAGCGGTTGGGCGTTCGCTTCTTCGTAACGTAAGGCAGATAGGCGGCTACCGACTTGGAGATATGGTTCCTTAATAGGGTGGGGGCCTTGAAGTATGTCGACTTTACATTCAAGGCAAGCTTCAACCTAATCCGTTTGACTGACAGTGGTGGTTGGTATGGATGATCTGGTATTTCCGATATCGCTGGAGCGGCAGTTTCAGCTGTGGTCGTTTGCGGTCACTCACAATGTCCTGCTGTTGCGCTCCCCTCGAGACTCGAAGCAGGCTACCCGGATCGATCTGCAGTTCCGTGTGGTGGAGGAGATGCGCTTGCCGAGCATCCTGGATGACCTGGAGATCGACGTACTCCATGCCGGTGATACGCGCCTCGCCGAGCTAGGTGCGGTGGCGCGCGAGGACTGTCTGCTCTTCGCGCTGCGATCGCGCGAGCTGGCCGGCGGCTACGTGCTGGCACGAAGCCTGGGGCTCTCGGAGGACGATTTGTCCGACCAGGAGCCGACGAGCATCAACAATCCTGCGCTGAGGCATCGGGTGGTGCGGATCGCCGGCGCCGGCGACTGATCGACATGTGTCCGGGGGTGTGCGGGCTTGCGCCCGCCACCTCCGGCATGTCGACCGCGTGCTACGGCAGGGGACACGCAGTCCAGCGCTCTGGTCAGGGAGCTGATCGGCCGCCCCATCGCCGGCGAGGGGGCGTGCGTTACATGGCGACGCTCACCGGCCGAAGTAGCCGTCAGGATCTGAATTTTCCGCCCCGCCAACGGGTCCTGCACTGATACTGTCTCGCCGTCAAGGGGGAGTCACGGGGGTGCACACCCTCACTCAACTCCTCCTTGGTCGGGGTTCACGTACAGCGTGTTCCAGGGAG
Source organism: Kutzneria sp. NPDC051319 (assembly GCF_040682195.1). NCBI lineage: Bacteria > Bacillati > Actinomycetota > Actinomycetes > Pseudonocardiales > Pseudonocardiaceae > Kutzneria > Kutzneria sp. NPDC051319. The sequence goes on from NZ_JBFBAM010000009.1 coordinate 140,657, forward strand.
GAATGCATGTCAGACAAGGACGCCGGCAGATCTTCTGCCGGGTCACCGTGGCGTCGGGGCCTTCGGGCGGCGACGATCGCGGCAGTCAGTCTCACGGTTATCGGGGCGCCGATGGCGTCGGCGCAGGCCGGCCAGGCGGGCTTAGTCCCGCAGGCGGTCGGAAAGGCCCCCGCCATTCCACACGGTGCGGTCGCGGCGGCGGCGCCCGCATCGGACGCCCAGCTCGACCTGTCGGTGGCGCTCGCGCCGCGTGACCAGGCGGCGCTGGACTCCTTCGTGCAGCAGGTGTCGGACCCGAAGTCCCCGCAGTACAAGCACTATCTCGGCAAGGGGCAGTTCGGGGGCGTCTTCGGCGCCACCAAGCAGACGATCGACTCGGTCACCAAGGCGCTCAAGGACGCGGGCCTCAACCCGGGTGCGGCGACGCCGGACGGACTGAGCATCCCGGTCAAGGCGACGGTGGCTCAGGCGAAGTCGGCGCTGGGTGTGGACTTCGCGGGCTACAAGCTGACCGACGGCCGCACCACCTTTGCCAACACCTCGGCCCCGAAGCTGCCGGCGGCGGTCGCTTCATCGGTGACGACGGTGCTGGGCCTGAACAACCTGCTCAAGGTCAGCGCCAGTCACACGACGCCGACGAAGACCATGCAGACCTCGGGCACGCCGACCGGCGCGAAGCCGAACGTGGCGACGCCCAGCGTCTGCCCGGAGATCCGGGACTCCGGGCAGTCCCAGCAACCCCCGTACTTCGACACGTACGACTACTGGCAGCCGGGTTCGCTCGGCTCGTCGAACGCGTACAACACCAGCCAGCTGCTGACCAACTACGGCGACAACGGCAACGGCGTCACCGTCGCGATGATCGAGTTCGAGGACTTCGACTGGAACGACATCGTCGAGTTCCAGCGCTGCATGGGTTCCCACTCGAACGTCAACAAGCTGCCGTTCCCGGGCCACGGCCCGACCACGCCGCCGAACTCCAGCGGCGTCGGCATCGAGTCGGCACTGGACATCGAGTACGTCAACGGCATCGCGCCCGGCGCCACGGTGAACGTCTACCAGGGCCCGGACAACGGTGACCTCAACATCGGCGCGCAGATCTACCAGCAGATGGTCAACGACGACACCGCCCAGGTGATCTCCACCAGCTGGGGCCTGTGCGAGGACGACATCCGGCAGCACGCGCCGGGGCTGTTCAACGTCGAGAAGAACATCTTCGCGCAGGCCGCCGCGCAGGGACAGACCGTGGTCGCCTCCTCGGGTGACCAGGGCTCGACCGGCTGCTTCTACGACACTCAGGAGCCCAACAAGGGCCTGCTGAACGTGAGCGACCCGGCCGGCCAGCCGTACGTGCTGTCCGTGGGCGGCACGCGCAAGTACGGCCCGAACACCGCCGAGTCCGTGTGGAACACGCCGGCCTCGGGCCCCTACATCGGTGGCGGCACCGGCGGTGGCGTCTCCACGGTCAGCTACCTGAGCGGTGCGGCCAACTACCAGGCCGGCAAGGTCGGACCGGGCTATCAGAACCTGTGCAACGCGCCGAGCGGCGCCACGTGTCGGCAGGTGCCGGACGTGGCGGCGATCGCCGACAGCAACACCGGCTACCTGATCGCCTATGGCCTGTCCGATCCCGATCCCGATGGCAAGCGCTACCGGGAGTGGACGATCATCGGCGGCACCAGTGGTTCCGCCCCGCTGTGGGCGGGCATCATGGCGCTGGCCGACAGCAGCCACGCCTGTGCGGCGACCGGCCCGGTGGGCTTTGCCAACCCGGCGCTGTACCAGGCTCCGGCCGGGACGTTCTTCGACGTCACGAGCGGCAGCAACTACCTGCCGGACTCGGGCAACGGCTCGGGTCTGTACAACGCGGCTTCCGGCTATGACCTGACCACGGGTCTGGGCACGCCGCACGCTCCGCAGGTCGTCGAGGCGGTCTGCAACGCGAAGGCGGGGCCGGACGGCAGCGCGTACAGCCCGGTGGCGCCGGCGCGGCTGATGGACACGCGGACCGACAACACGACGCTGCACGGCAACGGCACGCGTCAGCTGAAGGTGGCGGGTGTGGGCGGCGTGCCGGCCACCGGCGCGACCGCGGTGGTGCTGAACGTGACGGTGACCAACCCGTCGGCCAGCAGCTTCCTCACGGTGTACCCGGACGGGCAGCCGCGGCCGATCTCGTCGAACCTGAACTTCACCGCCGGGGTCACGGTCCCGAACCTGGTGACGGTGCAGGTTCCCGCGAGCGGCATCGTCGACTTCTACAACCTGTCGGGCAACGTGGACGTGGTGGCTGACGTGTTCGGCTACTACTCGACGGACGGGGCGAGCCTGTACAAGGCGGCGGGCCCGGCCCGGCTGATGGACACCCGGGACAACGGCGGCGCGATCGGCACGGGGCAGACCCGCACGCTGCCGATCGAGGGCGCCGCGGGCATTCCGGCCACGGGTGTCACGGCGGTCGTGCTCAACGTGACGGCGACCAACCCGACGGACGGCAGCTTCCTGACGGTGTTCCCGGGCGGTACGACGGCGCCGAACTCGTCCAACCTGAACTACTCGCCGGGCCAGACCATCGCCAACCTGGTGACGGTCCCGGTGGGCGCGGACGGCACGGTGGCGTTCCTGAACCACTTCGGCAACGTCGACGTGATCGCGGACGTGTTCGGCTACTACACCAACGCCGGTGGCGGCCTGCGCTTCCACCCGACGGCCCCGGCCCGCCTGGCCGACAGCCGCACGGGCGCCGGCCTGATCAACAACAACGGCGTGCCGATCGGTTCCGGTGTGTCGACGCAGGTGGCGATCCAGAACGTGAACGGCGCGGCCGGCAACAACGGTCCGCTGGGCACGGCCGGCGCGCTCGTGCTGAACGTGACGGCGACCAACCCGACGGCCCCGAGCTTCATCACGGTCTACGGGTCGAGCGGCGCGCGTCCGTCTTCGTCGAACCTGAACTTCACCCCGGGGCTGACGATCCCGAACTCGGTCGTGGTGCCGACCAACGGCGGCGCGATCAACCTGTTCAACTTCCAGGGCTCGGTGGACGTGGTGGTCGACCTGTTCGGCTACTTCGCCTGATATACAACCGAAAGAACTGAAAAAGCGTGTGCCCGGCCTCCGCACGAACGGCCGGGCACACGCTTTTTTCGGACTCCGTCAGCCGATGGTGGTCGTCGTCAGCGTCGGGGCCGGGTTCGGGTAGCACACCGTGGGGGCGTCGATCGGGAAGCCGAACACCGACACGGTGGTGGTGAACTTCAGACCCGGGTCGGAAAGGCTGGTGCCGGCCAGGGTGGTGGTGATGGAGCCGGACTCGCCGGCGGTCAGGTTCAGCGTCAGCGCGGGCAGCTGGAACTGCGCGCCGCCGTTGATCGGGCCGGTCACCGAGGTGACGATGTTGTTGCCGACCTGGGCAACGGTCGCGCTGCCGATGCCGGAGCCGCCGGAAAGGCTGAACGAGTTCACCGTGGCGTTGGCGGGCACCGGCACGGACAGCGTCATGTTCTTCACCGACTTGACGGTGAACGAGCCGGCCGCCGTCGGCACGGTGTTGACGCCGGGGGCGAGCGTGATGGTCAGCGCGCCACCGGGCGCCACCGTCGCGGGCGCGGTGGAGTCGACGTTCTGCTGCAGGGTCAGGTTGGACGTCTGGCCGGCCGCCTTGCCCTGGCAGGTGTAGTTGACGGCCTGGGTGTCGGCCGATGCCACGCCGGCCAGCCCCAGGAGCGGCACGATCGCCAGGGCCGCGCCAACCAGCAGACGCGAGCTTGTCTTCGTCACGGGAGCCACCTCGATGTGGTTGCGGGGTCAACGTGAAACGTGTTCACGATCACAGCGTTACTCGCGAGTAACAGGCCGACAAGGTTTAACACTTCACAGCGAAACCCGTTGTCGCGAAAGGCAAGTCGCGGCCTACACGTTGGTGGCGGCGAACAATGCTCAGGCGGACCTTACGCCGACCGCGCCCAGAGCTGCCGCCGAGTAGCGGTGCAGCACCAGCTCGGCCACGTCGATGTCGGCGCCGAGGGGCTGAGCGATCGTCACGTCCGGCGCGGCCGACCGGGCCTGCGCGATGACCCGGTCGGGCAGTAGACCCGGTGCCAGGAACCAGGATCCGAGCGCGATGCGCTTGGCGCCGGCGGCCCGCAGCCGCGCGATGGCCGCCGGCACACCGGGATCAGCCGCCGCGGCGAAGGCGGCCGTCGCGCCGGCCCAGCCGGAGCCACGGGCCCAGCGTCGCGCGACCCGACGCACCAGGTCGTTGGCCGGTGCGTGCGAAGAACCGGCCGCGGCAAGGACAATGCCGACTTCCGGGTCGTCATGGCGCACGCCGGCGGCGGCCAAACGGCGCAGTGCGGCCGACTCCAACCGCGGATCCGGGCCGAGCACGTCCGCGATGCGGATGGACAGTCGCGGGTGCCGCGCGGCTGCCGGCACGTCAACCTTTGCGTGGTAAGCACTTCCGAGCAGCAGCGGCACCACGACCGCCTCCCGGTGGCCGTCCCAGGCCACCGCCGACAGCACGTCGGTCAATCGTGGCGCGGAAAGGTCCAGGAACGCCGCGCGCACGTCCAGGCCGGGCCGCAACGCCCGCACGACGTCCAGCAGCTCGTGCACGGTCGCGGCCGAACGGGGATCCCGGCTGCCATGAGCGACGGCGATCAGCGGTGTCATCGTCAGAAAGCTCCGCTCAGTCCACGCGCCCGCAGCACCGAGCGCTCCAGCGGACGGAACACCAGCAGCTCGATGCCGATGCCCACCAACAGGATCAGGAAGATCGCGGCGATCACGGTCGGCATGTCGCTCAGGTTGCGGCCGTCCTCCAGGAACGCGCCGAGCCCCTTGCCCAGCTGCGGCGACACGGCGATGATCTCGGCCGCCATCAGCGAACGCCAGGAGAACGCCCAGCCCTGCTTCAGACCGGCCAGATAACCGGGCAGCGCGGCCGGCAGCAGGATGTGTCGCGCCGAGGCCAGCCGGGACGCCCCCAGCACCGTGCCCACGCGCGGCAGGATGGGCGGGATCTGGTCGATACCGGCCACCAGGCCGTTGGCGATCGATGGCACGGATCCCATCAGCACCACGAAGTACACCGTCGTCGGCGTCACGCCGAACCACAGCACCGCGGCCGGCACCCAGGCCACCGACGGCAGGCTCTGCAGGCCGGACAGCAGCGGCCCGATCGCCGCCCGGATCACGCGCACCTTGGCCACGATCAGGCCCAGCGGCGTGCCGATCAGCACGCCGGCGGCGAAGCCGAGGACCGCACGGTGCACCGAGTTCCACAGGACGTCGAGGGCCTGCCCGTTCTGGAGGTTCTCGGCGATCACCGCCCACACCGCGGCCGGCGCGGGCAGCTGGTACTCCGGCCAGAACGCGGCGGCCCACAGGGCCTGCCACACCACGAGCAGCAGCACGACGGCGAGGACGGGCGGGGCCACCACGGCCACCGCCCGTCGCCACGTCCACCGTCGCCGCTCGGTCGGTGTGTCCAGCGCGTCCAGGCCCGCCTCGACCGCCGCGACCGACTCGTCGACGACGTCAGGCTGCGGCATGGCTGCTGATCACCTCGCGCAGGCTGGTGTTGATCTCCTCGGTGGTGGCGGCCTGGGCGGCCGGGTCCAGCCCGTCCACCGACCACTCCCGCACCACCCGGCCGGGCCGCGAGGACAGCAGCACGACCCGCTGCCCCAGCCGGACCGCCTCGCGCACGTCGTGGGTCACGAACAGCACCGCGGTGTTGGTGGAGCGCCACACGCGCAGCAGCTCGCCCTGGAGCACGTCGCGGGTGATCGCGTCCAGTGCGGAGAACGGCTCGTCCATCAGCAGCAGCGCCGGCGAGCCGTCCTGCGCACCCTGCACCGCCGAGGCCAGCGCGCGGGCCAGCGCGACCCGCTGCCGCATGCCGCCGGACAGTTCGTGCGGCCGCTTGTCGCCGAGGCCGGCCAGCCGCACCAGCTCCAGCAGCTCGCTGGCCCGCTCCCGGCGCTCAGAGCGCCGCACGCCGGCGAAGCGCAGCGCCAGCTCCACATTGCGGGCCGCGGTCAGCCACGGCATCAGCGCGGCCTCCTGGAACATCACCGCCGGGCGGGAGGTGCTCAGCGTGATGTCGCCGGCGGTCGGCCGGTCCAGGCCGGCCACCAGGTTGAGCAACGTCGTCTTGCCGCAGCCGGACGCGCCGAGCAGGCACACGAACTCGCCCGGCGCGACCGACAGGTCCACCCCCTCCAGCGCGGACACGGCCGACCGGCCGGCGCCGAAGCTCTTGTGCACACCGCTCAGTCGCACGGCTGTGGTCATCGCGGAGGTCTCCAGCGTCGCGGTCATGTCCTCGCCTGCCTTAAAGTCCGGTCCGGATCACTTCTGGTCGAGTCCACCGGCGTCGACCGCCGGCTTGCCCGCGGCCTGCAACACCTTGTTCAGCAGCGTGAAGTCCGCGAAACCCTTGACCTCCGGCGCGGTCTTGGCCACGCCCGCGGTCACCTGGTCCTTGGCCAGCTGCGGGAACTGCGCGGCGATCGGGTCCGTGGTCAGCGAGATCTGCCCCCACGAGTCGTCGATCACGTTCTGCGCCAACGCCTTGCCGGTCAGCTTCTTGAGCTGGGCGTTGACCGCGGCCTCGGCGTCGGCCTTGTTCGAGCCGGCCCAGTCGACCGCGTCCAGCTCGCCCTTGATCAGCGCCTCGACGGTGGCCGGGTGCTGCTGGAGGAACTCGGTGCGCACGATCAGCACCGTGGTCGGGAACTTGCCGTCCGGCCACTGCGAGCGCTCGTCGAGCAGCACCTTGGCGCCGCCCTCGATCACCAGCCGGGACGACCACGGGGCCGGCGCCCAGGCCGCGTCGATGCTGCCCTTCTTGAACAGGTCGAGCGTGGTGGCGTTGTCGGCGTTGGTCACCTTGACGTCGGTCGCCCCGTCGCCGGCCTTGAGGTTGTTGGCGGCCAACCACTTTTTCAGCGCGATGTCCTGCGTGTTGGCCAGCTGCGGGGTGGCGATCGTCTTGCCCTTGAGGTCGGCGGCGGAGTTGATGCCGGCGCGGACGACCAGCTGCGCGCCGCCGGAGGTGGCCCCGGCGACCAGCCGCACGCCCTTGCCCTCGGACTTGGCGAAGGCGTTGATGGCCGGCCCGGAGCCGATGAAGGCGGCGTCCAGCGACTTGCCCAGCAGCGCGCCCACCTCGTCCGGGCCGGCGTTGTACTGCTGCGTGGACAGCTTGGTCGCGCCCAGTTCCTTGGCGAAGAAACCCTTCTCCAGGCCGATCAGCGCGGCCGCGTGCGTGACGTTGGGGAAGTAGCCGAGGTGCACCTCGGTGGCCGGCCCCTGGTCGGCCGCGGCCGGGGCGGGCGCGTCGCTGCCGCCGGCCCGGGAGCAGGCCGACAGCAGCGCTAACGCGGAAACTCCGGCGGCAAGGAGGGCTCTACGCTTCACGGGGGTTCAGTCCTTTTCAGGGGCCGGGGGAGACGAGGTCCTGGGCGGCCGGGTCGGCCTCGGTGATGTCGGTCTGGTCCAGCTGGTTCAGCGGCGCGCCGACCAGTCCGGCGGCCAGCGTGCTGCCGTCGGCCGGGTCGATCACCAGGAACGCCCCGGTGCGGCGGCTGTCCGCGTAGTCGTCGATCGGCAACCGCTCCGCCGAGCGGATCAGCACCCGGCCGATGTCGTTGAGGGACAACGACTCCGGTTCGTCGACACTGGACAGGGTCTGCTCATCGAACCGCGTTCGCAACTGGGTGACCAAGGCCTGGACGGTGCGGGCTCCGTGCTTGACAAGCACCCGCGCACCGGCCCGCAGCGGCTTGTCGCCGAGCCAGCACACCGTCGCGTCGAACTCGTCGGACACCCGCGGCGGGGCCGCCGCGGCGGCGATCAGGTCGCCCCGGGTGATGTCGACATCGTCGGCCAGCAACAACGTCACCGACTCGCCGGAATCGGCCGACTGCTTCGGACCCTGCGGCGAGTCGATGCCGGTGACCGTGGTGGAGATGCCCGAGGGCAGCACCACGATCTGGTCGCCGACGCTGACCCGGCCGGCGGCGATCTGACCGGCGTAACCGCGGTAGTCCGGGAACTCGGGCGTGCGCGGGCGGATCACGTACTGCACCGGGAACCGGAACGGCGCGTCCTCGGCGTCCGCGTGCACCGGCACGGTCTCCAGATGCTCCAACAGGGTCGGCCCGTCGTACCAGGGCGTCTGGTCGGAGCGGTCCACCACGTTGTCGCCGACCAGCGCGGAGACCGGGATGGTCACCACGTTCGCCTCGGGATAGCCCAGTTCCGCCGCGTGCGCGGTGAACTCCTTGGCGATGCGGCGATAGGTGGGCTCGTCGTAGTCGACGAGGTCGATCTTGTTCACGGCCAGCACCAGCTGCGGCACGCCCAGCAGCGCCAACACGGCCGCGTGCCGGCGGGTTTGCTCCACCACGCCGTTGCGGGCGTCGACCAGCAGCACGCCCAGCTGCGCGGTGGACGCGCCGGTGACGGTGTTACGCGTGTACTGCACGTGCCCCGGGGTGTCGGCCAGCACGAAGGACCGCCTGGGCGTGGCGAAGTACCGGTACGCCACGTCGATGGTGATGCCCTGCTCCCGCTCCGAGCGCAGGCCGTCGACCAGCAGCGACAGGTCCGGAGTGGACAGTCCGCGGTCGGCGGAGGCCCGGTGCACGGCGTCCAACGTGTCCGCGAGCACCGACTTGGTGTCGTACAGCAGGCGACCGACCAGAGTGGACTTTCCGTCGTCCACACTGCCGGCCGTGGCCAACCTCAACAACTGGCTCATTTAGAAGTAGCCCTCCCGCTTGCGGTCCTCCATGGCTGCCTCGGACATGCGGTCGTCGGCGCGGGTGGCGCCGCGTTCGGTCAGCCGCGAGGCGGCGACCTCCGCGATGACCTCGGCAATGGTGGCGGCGGTGGACTCCACGGCCCCGGTGCAGGAGCCGTCGCCCACGGTGCGATAACGCACGGTCTTGCTCAGCAGCGTCTCCCCGTCCCGCGGGCCGCCCCACGGTCCCTCGGCGAGCCACATGCCGTCGCGCAGGTACACCTCGCGCTGGTGGGCGTAGTAGATCTGCGGGAGCTCGATGTTCTCGCGCTCGATGTAGTGCCAGACGTCCAGCTCGGTCCAGTTGGACAGCGGGAACACGCGCACGTGCTCGCCCGGGCGGTGCCGGCCGTTGTACAGGTTCCACAGCTCCGGGCGCTGCCGGCGCGGCTCCCACTGGCCGAAGGAGTTGCGCAGGCTGAAGATGCGCTCCTTGGCCCGGGCCCGCTCCTCGTCCCGGCGGCCGCCGCCGAACACCGCGTCGAACTTGTGCGCGGTGATGGAGTCCAGCAGCGGCACCGTCTGCAGCGGGTTGCGGGTGCCGTCCGGGCGCTCCTGGAGCCGGCCGTCGTCGATCCACTCCTGCACGTTCGCGACCTCGAGCCGCAGCCCGTGCCGGGCCACCACCTTGTCCCGGAACTCGATGACCTCCGGGAAGTTGTGGCCGGTGTCCACGTGCAGCAGCGCGAACGGCACCGGCGCCGGCCAGAACGCCTTGATCGCCAGGTGCAGCAGCAGCGTGGAGTCCTTGCCGCCGGAGAACAGGATCACCGGCCGGTCGAACTCGCCCGCGACCTCGCGGAAGATGTGGATCGCCTCGGACTCCAAGGCGTTCAGGTTGTCAGTGACAGCAAGGGTTTCAGCCATGCAGACCACACTCCGTCTTGCCCTGGCCGGCCCAGCGGCCGCTGCGCGCGTCCTGGCCCGGCAGCGGCTTGGCCGTGCACGGCGCGCAGCCGATGGACAGATATCCCTCGCTCACCAACGGGTTCTCCAGAATGCCGTGATCGGCGATGTAGGCGTTGAACTCGTCGTCGCTCCACGGCGCGATCGGGTTGACCTTGACCAGCCCGTTGCGGTCGTCCCACTGCACGATCGGCGTGGTGGCCCGGGTGGGCGCGTCGACCCGACGCACGCCGGTGACCCACGCGTCGTAGCGGGCCAGGGTCTTCTGCAGCGGCACCACCTTGCGCAGGAAGCAGCAGCGGTTCGGGTCGGTCTGGTTGAGCAGACCGAACTCCGCCTCCTGGTCGGCCACCGACTGCTCGGCCTGCGCGTTGACGATGGTCAGCTTCGGGTAGACGGTGGCCACCGCGTCCCGGGTGCCGATGGTCTCCGGGAAGTGGTAGCCGGTCTCCAGGAACAGCACGTCCACGTCCGGCTTCACCTGCGCCGCCAGGTCGATCAGCACCGCGTCCTGCATGTTGGACGCGACGATCCACGACTCGCCGAAGTGCTCCGCCGTCCAGGCCAACGCCTCGGCCGCGGTCGCGTCGGCCAGCTCGGCCGACGCCTTCTCGGCGAACTCCTTGAGATCCGTGCTCACTTGGTCACCACCAGTCCGACGAACTTCACGGTGAACACCCGGCAGCACGCGGCACAGCGCCATGCCGCGTGCGGTTCCTCCTCGGGACGCAGGTCCTCGTCCCCGCAGTACGGGCAGTACAGGGGAACGGCGCGCTCCGTCATCGGAGATCGGCCTCCTCGGCGCGGGTCGCCCACTGCGCGAACCGCTCGCCCTCGGTGCGCTGCTCGACGAAGCGGCGCACCACCCGCTCCACGTAGTCGTTCAGCTCGGCCGCGGAAACCTTGTGGCCACGCAGCTTCCGGCCGAAACCGGAGTCGAGGCCGAGGCCGCCGCCCAGGTGCACCTGGAAACCCTCGCCCTGGTTGCCGTCCGCGTCGGTGACGATCTGGCCCTTGAGGCCGATGTCCGCGGTCTGGACCCGGGCGCAGGAGTTGGGGCAGCCGTTGATGTGCACGCTCACCGGCACGTCCAGCTGCGAGTTCAGGTCGGCCAGCCGGTCCTCCAGCACCGTGATCAGATCGGCCGCGCGGCGCTTGGTCTCGACGATGGCCAGCTTGCAGAACTCGATGCCGGTGCAGGCCATCGTGGAGCGCCGCCACGGCGACGGGTTGACTTGCAGGCCCAGCTTGTCCAGGTCGGCGGTCAGCTGCTCGACATCGCTCTCGGCGACGTCCAGCACGACGACCTTCTGGTGCGGCGTCAGGCGGACCCGGCCGGAGCCGGCCCGCTCGGCCGCCTTGGCCAGCTCCACCAGCATGGAGCCCGACACCCGGCCGACGACCGGGGCCGCGCCCACGTAGCGCTTGCCGTCCTTCTGCTCGTGCACGCCGACGTGGTCGATGGGCAGGGCCGGGGCCTCCGGCGCGGGACCGTCGACCAGCGACCGCTTCAGGTACTCGGTCTCGAGGATCTCGCGGAAGCGCTCGGGGCCCCAGTCCGCGATGAGGAACTTGATACGGGCGCGGTGGCGCAGGCGGCGGTAGCCGTAGTCGCGGAAGACGCTGACCACGCCCTCCCACACGTCCGGCACCTCCTCCAGCGGCACCCAGGCGCCGAGGCGCTTGCCCAGCATCGGGTTCGTGGACAGGCCACCGCCGACCCACAGGTCGAAGCCGGGGCCGTGCTCGGGGTGCTCGACGCCGACGAAGGCGACGTCGTTGATCTCGTGCACGATGTCCTGCAGGCCCGAGATGGCCGTCTTGAACTTGCGCGGCAGGTTGGAGTACTTGGGGTCGCCGATGTAGCGGCGGTTGATCTCCTCGATGGCCCACGTGCCGTCGAGGACCTCCTCGGTGGAGATGCCCGCGACCGGGGAGCCCAGCACCACGCGCGGGCAGTCGCCGCACGCCTCCGTGGTGGACAGGCCGACGGCCTCCAGCTTCTGCCAGATGGCCGGCACGTCCTCGATGCGGATCCAGTGGTACTGGATGTTCTGCCGGTCCGTTATGTCCGCCGTGTCCCGGGCGTACAGCTCGCCGATCTCGCCGAGCACCCGCAGCTGCTCGGTGGTGAGGGCGCCGCCGTCGATGCGGACCCGCATCATGAAGTAGCGGTCGTCCAGCTCCTCCGGCTCCAGGGTGGCCGTGCGGCCGCCGTCGATGCCCTGCTTGCGCTGGGTGTACAGGCCGTACCAACGCATCCGGCCCCGCAGGTCGGCCGGGTCGATGGAGTCGAAGCCGGCGTGCGCGTAAATGTTCTCGATGCGGGCGCGAACGTTGAGCGGGTTGTCGTCCTTCTTGCTGCGCTCGTTCGGGTTGAGCGGCTCGCGGTAGCCAAGGGCCCACTGCCCCTCGCCCCGGCGGGCGTGACCGCGCTTCGGGGGTGCTGCTGGGGGGACCATGCTGGCGTCCTCCGGGGTTCAGGGCACGGAGCACGCTGAAACGAGGTCCCGGATGTGGTGGGGGACGCATCGCCGGCGTGTCCCGCGCCGGCGAGGGTCGAGCGAACGGCTACGGGTTACCTGACGGAAAGCCCGCACATCGCGCTGGAGACGCGCTGGAAGTCGACGTGGCGGCGGACCACGAGACGGAGTTCCAGCGCAGACATGTTTCCTAGCGTGCCACGCGTCCACGAAGTGGTCCACCGCCAACCGGATGGTGGGACGCGGTTCACGTAGGCCCTGGTGAAGTGCTATGCGGCGGTTCCCGACATATGACCGCGGGTGACGCGACGATCGCGCTGCGTCGTCGGGGAGACTGGGGGTGTGCCCTCAGCTCTGCCCGTAGCCGATCCCGCCCCCGCCGACGGCTCCCTGCCCTCATCCGCTCTGTCCGGATTGGGCACCCGCCCCTTCGGCGTCTACGTGCACGTGCCGTTCTGCGCCGTGCGCTGCGGCTACTGCGATTTCAACACCTACACGCCCGGGGAGCTCGGGTCCTCCGCCTCTCCCCAGAGCTGGCTCGACGGCCTGCGCCGCGAGCTCGACCTGGCCGCCTCCGTCCTCGGCTCCGCGCCTCCTGCGGACACCGTCTTCGTCGGTGGCGGCACCCCGTCCCTGCTCGGCGTCGACGGGTTGACCTCGGTTCTGGACGCCGTGCGGTCTTCCTTCGGCCTGGCCCCGGGCGCCGAGGTGACGACGGAGTCCAACCCCGAGTCCACCTCCGTCGAGTTCTTCGCCGGAATCCGTGACGCCGGTTACACCCGGGTGTCCCTGGGCATGCAGTCCGCCGCCCCGCACGTGTTGGCCGTCCTCGACCGCAAGCACACCGCCGGCCGCCCGGTCGCCGCCGCCCGCGAGGCCTTCGCCGCCGGCTTCTCGCACGTGAACCTCGACGTCATCTACGGCACGCCGGGGGAGCGCCCCGCCGACCTTCGGGCCTCCCTCGACGCCGTCCTGTCGGCCGGCGTCGACCACGTGTCCGCTTACGCCCTGATCGTCGAGGACGGCACCGCCCTGGCCCGGCGCGTCAAGCGCGGCGAGCTCCCCGCCCCCGACGACGACGTCCTCGCTTCGTATTACGAGACCATCGACGCAGCCCTCTCGGCCGCCGGTCTGCACTGGTACGAGGTCTCCAACTGGGCCTCCTCGCCGGAGGCCCAGTGCCGCCACAACATCATCTACTGGCAGGGCCACGACTGGTGGGGCGCCGGACCCGGCGCCCACAGCCATGTCGGCGGCGTCCGCTGGTGGAACGTCAAGCACCCCGCCAAGTACGCCGCCGAGCTCTCCGCCGGCCGCTCGCCCGCCGCCGGCCGTGAGACCCTGTCGGCCGAGGACCGCCGCGTCGAACGCGTCCTCCTGGAGCTCCGCCTCGCCACCGGCCTCCCCACCTCGGCCTTGGACCCCGCCGGCCTCGCCGCCGCCTCCGCTTGCGCCGCCGACGGCCTCCTCGACCCCTCCGCCCTCTCCTCCGGCCGCTGCATCCTCACCCCCCGCGGCCGACTACTCGCCGACGCCGTCGTCCACCGCCTCCTGCCGTGAGCGAGCCCTCCGCCAAGGGCCGATGACGCCACATGCGCTTCCTATGTGTCATCAAGGCGCAAGTGGGAAGCGCACGTGGCCTTGCGGGCTGGTGTCTCAAAGCGCGAGTGAGTTGCGGAGGGCCTGGTTCACCTGCAGCAGGGTGGCTTGGCGCAGCGCCCCCATGTCGCGCGTGACCTCGTCCCGATACACCGCCACGATGTCGTCGCACAGGATGCGCCCGGTCCACGGCGAGTCCGCGGCTGTCAGTTCGACGATCGTGTCCAGCGTGGGCTTCGGCGACGTGGTGAGCCGTACGGCGAGAAAGCTGTCCAGCACGTGGTTGCGCTGGTTGTTGGACACCGCGAGGTAGTACTTCTCGGGCAGGTCGCCGAGCTGCGCGCCGTACACGCGGCCACGGACGATACGGGAGACGCCGCCATGGGTCCGGGTCACTCCTCACCCCAGCTGGCGATCTGACGGTGCCGCGCGGCGCGGATCTCGGCTTTGTCCTCGGCGTCCTGCGAGGCCATCAGTTCGCGGTAGCCATCCTCACGCGCCCGTTCCCGCACGGCGTCGATGCCCACAACCAACAGTGCGTGCAGCAGTGCCGCCTTGGAGTCGCCGACCTCCTCGGACAGCTGTTCCAAGGCGCGCCGCTCCAGGCTCGAGCTCTGCAGTAGGCGTTCCAGGACGGCCAGGTCGTCCTCGGTGAGCGGAATGCTCTCCCGTCGTGCCGCAGTTGACATGGCATAAGTATGCCGCACATCCTGCTGCATATGGCGGTAGCACCACGGTTGGACTGCGAAGTCGGCAACAGGTGGGTCCTGAGTCCGGCGCGCTCCGTAAACTTGTCGTGAGCACCGATATCGACCGGCCGGGAGGTGACGCCGCGTGAATGCTGATGAGCGCCGCTTCGAGGTGTTGCGCGCGATCGTCGCGGACTACGTGTCCAACCAGGAGCCGGTGGGGTCGAAGGCGTTGGTCGACCGGCACAACCTGGGGGTGTCGAGCGCGACGGTGCGCAACGACATGGCGGCGCTGGAGGAGGACGGGTACATCACGCAGCCGCACACGAGTGCGGGCCGGGTGCCGACGGACAAGGGATATCGCCTGTTCGTGGACCGGATCAGCGACCTGAAGCCGCTGTCGCCGGCCGAGCGCCGGGCGATCCACAGCTTCCTCGAAGGCGCGGTGGACCTGGACGACGTGCTGCGGCGCAGCGTGCGGCTGCTGGCGCAGCTGACGCGGCAGGTGGCGGTGATCCAGTACCCGACGCTGACCCGGTCGACGGTGCGGCACGTCGAGGTGGTGCAGCTGACGCCGGCCCGGCTGATGCTGGTGCTGATCACCGACGCGGGCCGGGTGGACCAGCGCATGGTGGAGCTGGGCGACGTGATCGACGAGGACGGCACAGCCCAGGTCAGGGCCATGCTGAACTCGGCGATGTGCGGCCAGCGCCTGACCGACGCCTCGGCCCGGGTGGCGGAGCTGCCGGCGCAGGTGCCGGCGGAGCTGCGCAACGCGATGCTGAGGATCTCGACGGTCTTGGTCGAGACGCTGGTGGAACACCCGGAGGAGCGCCTGCTGCTGGGCGGCACGGCGAACCTGACGCGTAACGTGGCGGACTTCCCGGGCTCGCTGCGCCAGGTGCTGGAGGCGCTGGAGGAGCAGGTGGTGGTGCTGCGCCTGCTGGCCGCGGTGAGCGACCCGGCCACGGTGACGGTCCGCATCGGCGGCGAGAACGAGGCCGAGGACCTGCGGAGCACCTCCGTGGTCTCCATCGGCTATGGCGGTAAGGGAACATTGCTCGGGGGGATGGGCGTTGTCGGCCCGACGAGGATGGACTACCCGGGCACCATGGCCGCCGTCCACGCGGTGGCCAACTACGTGGGCGACATCCTGACCGGGCGCTAGCCCGACAGCTAACGGGCCGGACCCTCGCGGGATCCGGCAGGAGGACTGGAAACAAGGTGGCCAGGGATTATTACGGCACGCTCGGGGTCGGCCAGGACGCGACGCCCGAGGAGCTGAAGCGCGCGTACCGAAAGCTCGCCAGGGAGCTGCACCCGGACGTCAACCCGGACGAGCAGGCGCAGCAGCGCTTTCGTGAGGTCACGGCCGCCTATGAGGTGCTGTCCGACCCGCAGAAGCGGAAGATCGTCGACCTCGGCGGGGACCCGCTCGGCGGCGGCCCGGGCGGGGGCGGCGGGGCCGGCATGCGGGACCCGTTCGGCGGCGCGGGCTTCGGCCTCGGCGACATCATGGACGCCTTCTTCGGCGCGGCGACGGGCGGCGGCTCGGGCCGCGGACCGCGTAGCCGGGTGCAGCCGGGCTCGGATGCCCTGCTGCGCATGGAGCTCACGCTGGACGAGTGCCTCACGGGCGTCAGCCGCGAGATCACGGTCGACACCGCGGTGCTGTGCGACCACTGCCAGGGCAGTGGCTGCGCGCCCAACACGCAGCCGCAGACCTGCGACACGTGTCACGGCCGCGGCGAGATCCAGTCGGTGCAGCGCTCGTTCCTGGGTCAGGTCGTGACGGCGCGGCCGTGCCCGGTCTGCCGCGGCTACGGCGAGGTGATCCCGGACCCGTGCCAGCAGTGCTCGGGCGACGGTCGGGTCCGCGCGCGCCGCAGCATCACCGTGCAGATCCCGCCCGGTGTGGCCGACGGCATGCGGGTGCGCCTGGCCAGCCAGGGCGAGGTCGGCCCCGGCGGCGGCCCGGCCGGCGACCTGTACGTCGAGGTGGACGAGCTGCCGCACGAGACGTTCGAGCGTGAGGGCGCGAACCTGCACGGCACGCTGCGCATCCCGGTGACGACGGCGGCGCTGGGCGCGGTGCTCCAGCTCAAGACGCTGGACGGCACGGAGGAGCTGCGCATCGAGCCGGGCACGCAGCCCAACACGGAGCTGGTGCTGACCGGCCGTGGCATGCCGAAGCTGCGCTCCTCGGGCCGCGTCGACGGCCGCGGCGACATGTACGTGCACCTCCAGGTGGAGGTGCCAACGAAGCTGGACGCCAAGCAGGCGGAGCTGCTGCGTGAGCTGGCGGGGCTGCGGGGCGAGGAGGAGCCGGAGCTGTCGTCGACCAACGGTCGCGGCCACGGCCTGTTCTCGCGCCTGCGCAACTCGCGCCGGTGACGACGCTGCCCGTGTTCCTCGTCGACGGCCTGCCGACGGGCGACGCCGGTGTGCTGGACGGTCCGGAGGGCCACCACGCGGCGTCCGTGCGCCGGCTGCGCGTCGGCGAGGAGCTGGTGCTCGCCGACGGCCGCGGCGGTCGCGTGCGCTGTGGCATCGAGGCCGTGGAGAAGGACTCGCTGCGGCTGGCCGTGCTGGAGCGCACGCACATCGAGCAGCCGCAGCCGCGGGTGGTCGTGGCGCAGGCGCTGGTCAAGGGCGACCGCGGCGAGCTCGCGGTGGAGCTGGCCACGGAGGCCGGCGTCGACGCGATAGTGCCGTGGCGGGCGTCGCGCTGTGTCGCCCGATGGGATGAAGGTCCCCGCGGCGCGAAGGCGCTGGCCAAGTGGCGCAGCACGGCCCGCGAGGCGGCCAAGCAGTCCCGCCGGGCCTGGGTTCCGGAGGTCGCGGAACCGGTCACCACGGCCGAACTGGCCAAGCTGGTCGGCGCCGCGGCCAAGGCGATGGTGCTGCACGAGTCCGCCACCGGTCGGCTGGACGATCTACCGGCGCAGGGGGACCTGCTGCTGGTCGTCGGCCCGGAGGGCGGCATCAGCGACGAGGAGTTGGCCGCGCTGATCGATGCCGGCGCGATCGCGGTCCGGCTGGGGCCGTCGGTGTTGCGTGCTTCTACCGCAGCGGCGGTCGCTTTGGGAGCGATCGGCGCCTTGTCCACCCGATGGGGCTGACCAGAGCGATCAAGATGGGCCCGGCCCGATTCCGGTATGGCGCGAAGCCGTGAGCAGGGTCTACCCTTTGGCAACCAAGAATTTCCGACGTTCGACGAGAACGTTGGGACTACCCGCCGGACACCTCCCCCCTCGGTCCGGCGGCGGCCGTGCCGTAGCGGAGTGACCCCCAGGCTCCGCTGCGGCACGGTTTTTTTGTTGCCTCGTGTTTCTACGACTTCGACGAGCTGGGAAACAGCGTGTAGCTGAAGGACCAGAAGAAGTCGATGCCCAGCACGATGGTCCACAGCCCCATGCCGCCCAGCAGCTGGGCGCCACGCACCGGGTCGAAGCCGGTGAGCGCGTAGCCGCCGCCGAGCAGGGCGATCACCACGACCCACTCGCCGACCCGCCGGTAGAAGCCCGAGCGCTGCTGGCGGGCGTGTTCCCAGCCGCTGACCCGGGGCTTGGGCTCGCGGGCGAGCTTGCGTCGGACCCAGCCGTCCATCGTGTGCAGGTGGTGGCGGCCGGAGACGACCACGATGCCGATGATGATCGCCCCGAGCACGTGTGCGATGTCGGCGGTGCCGCCCTGGGCCAGGTCGATGGCGCCGGCGACGAGCACGACGACGTAGCCCAGCGGCGACAGCACCAGCAGCACCGCGCCGGCCTTGGGCATCTTCAGCAGGTAGCGGACGACCAGCCCGGCGAGCAGCAGGACGACAAAGCCCACCTCGGAGCCGATCACGAGTGTGAGCAGCACGGCGCCTCCTCTGATGTGTCACGACTGTATTAGTACAAGCGTATTTATATCACATGTGTTAAAACAGTGCAGTGCCCAAGGCTGTCGATCACGAGGCCCGTCGCCGCGAGCTCGCCGAAGCGGTGTGGCGGGTGATCAGCACCGACGGTGTGCACCGCGCGTCGGTGCGTGCCGTCGCCGCCGAGTCCGGCTGGTCCACCGGCTCGCTGCGGCACTACTTCCCGACCCAGGACTCGCTGTTGGCCTTCGCCATGGAGCTGCTGGCCGACAAGGCCCGGGCCCGGCTGCAGGCCATCGACGACCAGGACAACCGGACCGTGCTGCGCCGCATCGCGCAGGCCCTGCTGCCGCTGACCACCGAGCACCGCATCGAGGTCGAGGTGTGGCTGGCCCTGCTGGCCCGCGCCCAGGTCGACCCCGGCCTGCAACGGGCCGAGCGGGACAACCGGGAGGCGCTGCTGTCGGTGCTGTCCGGCGTGCTCTGGCGGGCCACCGCGCACGGCGAGCTGAGCGAGAGCCGCAACCCCGACCTGGAGGCCGTCCGCTACCTCGCGGTGATCGACGGCATGACCCTGGCCTGCGTGTTCTACGCGGAGCGAATCAGCCCCGAGGTCGCGCTGGCGGCGATCGACCGGCATCTGGACGACCTGCTCGGCGTGCCGTCTACCCTGCCGGCATGACCGCGGACTGCCTGTTCTGCAAGATCGTCGCCGGCGACATCCCGGCGACCGTCGTCCACGACGGGGAGCGCACCTTCGCGTTCCGCGACATCAATCCGCAGGCCAAGGTGCACGTGCTGGTCGTGCCCAAGCAGCACCACGAGGACGCCGCCGCGCTGGCCGCCGCCGACCCGCAGCTGCTGGCCGAGGTGCTCACCGCCGGGGCCGAGATCGCCAAGGCCGAGGGCATCGCCGACAGCGGCTACCGGTTCGTGTTCAACACGGGCGAGGACGCCGGCCGCACGGTCTTCCACGCCCACCTGCACGTGCTCGGCGGAGAACAATTGGGTCACTTCGGCCGGCTCTGAAGGGTCAACTTGAATGCGCGCTGTCGGTGCCCCCGACTAGCATCGGAACCGCCAACAGCAGTCACCGACACGGCGCGACCGCGCAGGAAGCAGGCCCGAGGCCAGGTGCCTTCAAGCGCACAGGGCGGAGCTGCCCGTTCCGGGGAGAACGCCTCAACACCCAAGAACGGTTCGTCGCCGGCGTCCATCGCCGAGACGGACGCCCAGTCCCGGTTCACCGTGCCCGACGAGGCGGTGCTGGCCCTGCTCGGCTCGCGCGACGAGAGTCTCCGGGCCGCGGAGGAGCTGCTCACCGCCGACGTGCACGTCCGCGGCAACGAGGTCACGCTGACCGGCCGACCGGCCGACGTGGCCTTCGCCGAGCGGGTGTTCGCCGAGCTGGTGACGCTGGCCCGCGGCGGCCAGCAGGTCGGCCCGGACGCGGTCCGCCGCACCGTCGCCATGCTGCAGGGCGGCGAGGCCGAGTCCCCGGCCGAGGTGCTCAGCCTGGACATCCTGTCCCGGCGCGGCAAGGTGATCCGGCCCAAGACGCTCAACCAGAAGCGCTACGTGGACGCGATCGACGCCAACACCATCGTGTTCGGCATCGGACCGGCCGGCACCGGCAAGACCTACCTGGCCATGGCCAAGGCCGTGCAGGCCCTGCAGGCCAAGCAGGTCAGCCGGATCATCCTGACCCGGCCCGCGGTCGAGGCGGGCGAGCGGCTGGGCTTCCTGCCGGGCACGCTGTTCGACAAGATCGACCCGTACCTGCGGCCGCTCTACGACGCGCTGCACGACATGGTCGACCCCGAGTCGATCCCGCGGCTGATGCAGTCCGGCACCATCGAGGTGGCGCCGCTGGCCTACATGCGTGGCCGGGCGCAACCGGTCTTCACCCCGGTGCTCACGCCCGACGGCTTCCGTGCCATCGGCGAGCTCCAGGTCGGTGACCTCGTGATCGGTTCGAACGGGGAACCAACGCCCGTGCTCGGCGTGTATCCGCAGGGCGAGAAGGAGATCTATCGGGTCACGGCCGGGGATGGAGCCTCGACGTTGTGCTGCGCCGACCACCTGTGGACGGTCAGGACGGCGTCGGACAAGCGTCGGGGCAAGCCGTGGCGGGTCCTCGAGACCAAGGAGATGATCGGCAACCTCCGCGCCGCGCATGCCCGTCGTTACGAGCTGCCAATGCTGACCGCGCCGGTTTGCCATCCCGAGCAGTCCGTGCCGATGGATCCGTACGCGTTGGGTCTGCTGCTCGGCGACGGATGTCTGACCGGTTCGACCACGCCGTCCTTCGCCACTGACGACGAAGAACTCGCGATCGCGCTGGAAGCCGCGCTACCGGGCGTGCGCGTTCGACACCGGGGCGGGGTGGACTACACCCTCAACCGCGTGCGCCAGCCGGGCGAAGTGATCACTTTGGAGAACCCGGTCACTGGGGCGCTTCGCGAGTTGGCGTTGCTCGGCGCCCGCTCCAACTCCACGTTCATTCCCGACGTCTACCTGCGGAACGCCGCCGAGGTCCGCCTCGCGGTCCTGCAGGGGCTGCTGGACTCGGACGGTGGCCCGGTCACCCAACGCGATCGAACCTGCCGGATCCATTACACGACGACGTCGCCCACGTTGAAGGACGACGTCATCGGCCTGGTCCGTTCGCTCGGTGGGGTCGCGTACGTCCGCTGCCGGCCCGCTGCGGGACGCCGGCCTGGGCTGGCGAAGGGCCGGCTGGTCGGCCATCGCCATGACACGTACGTCGTCGACATCCGCCTTCCCGCCGGTGTCGAGCCGTTCCGGCTGGCCCGTAAGCGTCAGAAGTACGCCGACAACAATGGCGGCGGCCGTCCGATGCGGTTCATCGACAGCATCGAACCGGCCGGGCGGACCGAGGCGGTCTGCATCCAGGTGGCGGCGGCCGACTCGCTGTACGTCACCGAGGACTACCTGCTCACGCACAACACCCTCAACGAGGCCTTCGTGGTGCTGGACGAGGCGCAGAACACCACGCCCGAGCAGATGAAGATGTTCCTGACCCGGCTCGGCTTCGGCTCCAAGATCGTGGTCACCGGCGACGTCACCCAGGTCGACCTGCCCGGCGGCCAGCGCAGCGGCCTGCGGGTCGTGCAGGAGATCCTGGCCGGTGTGCCGGACATCCACTTCTCGGTGCTGACCAGCCAGGACGTGGTGCGCCACCGCCTGGTCGGCGACATCGTGGACGCCTACGACAAGTGGCAGCACGTCCAGGACGCCGGACCCGGTGTCAGGGCCGAACAGGGTGGCCGGGGACGATAGGGCCCGTGAGTATCGAGATCGCGAACGAGGCCGGCGTCGGCGTCGACGAGGCCAGCATCGTCGCCGTCGCCCGCTTCGCGCTGGACCGGATGGGCGTCAGCCCCCTTGCTGAGCTCTCCGTGCTGCTCGTGGATCTGGACGTGATGTCCGACCTGCACGAGCGCTGGATGGACCTGCCCGGTCCGACCGACGTGATGGCCTTCCCGATGGACGAGCTGGACTCGGCCCGCCGCCCCGACGCGGCGGGCGTGGGCCCGGCGCTGCTCGGCGACATCGTGCTGTGCCCGGCCTTCGCCAAGGACCAGGCCCGCAAGGCCGGCCACGCCCTGCTGGACGAGCTGCACCTGCTCACCGTGCACGGCGTGCTGCACCTGCTGGGCTACGACCACGCGGAGCCGGCCGAGGAGCGGGAGATGTTCACACTCCAGAACCGCATCCTGGCCGACTACCGGGAGGCCAAGGAGTCGGCCACCCGGGCCGCCGCGCAGCGCAGCAACGACGACCGCGTGCTGGGCGCCGTCGGCCTGGCCGAGGAAGACGAGAAGCCCGCGCCGGACACCGACGCCGGCTGATGGGCGACGGTCTGGTCAGCTCCGAGGCCGTCCCGATGCTGTTGTGCGCGATCGCGCTCGTGCTGCTGGCCGGCGCGTTCGGCGGCGCCGACGCGGCGCTGGGCACGGTGTCCCAGGCGCGGGTCGAGGAGCTGGTGCGGCAGCGCCGCGCCGGCGCCCGGCAGCTCCAGCTGCTGATCGAGGACCGGCCCCGGCACGTCAACCTGCTGTTGCTGCTCCGGCTCGGCTGCGAGTTGTCGGCCACCGTGCTGATCACGGCGTTCTGCTTGCAGGCCATCGCGACCGGCTGGGTGGCGCTGCTGGTGGCCGGCGTGGCGATGGTCGTCGTCTCGTACGTGTTGATCGGCGTCGGGCCGCGCACCATCGGCCGCCAGCATCCGTACGGTGTGATGCTGCTGGCCGCCGGGCCGGTGCGGGTGCTGGGCCGGGTGCTCGGGCCGCTGAGCCGGCTGCTGATCCTGGTGGGTAACGCCATCACACCCGGTCGCGGCTTCCGCGAAGGCCCGTTCTCCACCGAGGTCGAGCTGCGTGAGCTGGTCGACCTGGCCGGCGAGCGCGGTGTGGTGGACGAGGACGAGCGGGAGATGATCCACTCCGTCTTCGAGCTGGGCGACACCATCGCCCGCGAGGTGATGGTGCCGCGCACCGAGATCATCTGGATCGAGCTGACCAAGTCGGTCCGGCAGGCGCTGGCGCTGTCCCTGCGCACCGGCTACAGCCGCATCCCGGTGATCGGCGAGAGCGTCGACGACGTGCTCGGCGTGGTCAACATCAAGGACCTGGCCCGGGCCTCGGTCGAGGGCGGCGCGCAGCAGCCCATCGACCAGTCGGTCAAGGACCTGATGCGCCCGGCCAGCTTCGTGCCCGACACCAAGCGGCTCGACGACCTGCTGCGGCAGATGCAGGTCTCGCACAACCACATGGCCATCGCCGTCGACGAGTACGGCGGCACCGCGGGCCTGCTGACCATCGAGGACATCCTGGAGGAGATCGTCGGCGAGATCACCGACGAGTACGACCAGGACGAGCAGCCGCCGGTGGAGCAGCTCGACGAGGACAGCTACCGGGTCAGCGCCCGGCTGCCGGTCGAGGACCTGGCCGAGCTGTTCGACGTGGAGCTGGACGACTCGGACGTGGACACCGTCGGCGGGCTGCTGGCCCAGCGGCTGGGCCGGGTGCCGCTGCCCGGCGCCGAGGCCGAGATCGAGGGCCTGCGGCTGCGGGCCGAGGGCGGCAAGGACAACAGAGGCCGGGTGCGCATCACGACTGTGGTGGTGCGGCGCGGCGAACGTGAGAGGAACGGCGACCGTGCCTGAGCTGGACCCCGAGGACGCCAAGATCGTGACCCTGGCCCGGTCGGCCCGCGCCCGCACCGGCGCCGCCGAGGGCGCCGCGGTCCGTGACACCGGCGGCCGCACCTACGCAGCCTGCACGGTGGCCCTCCCGTCGCTTCGTCTGACCGCGCTGCAGGCCGCTGTCGCCGCCGCTGTCGCCAGCGGCGCTCTCGGCCTGGAGGCCGCCGCCGTCGTCACCGAGGCCGGCAAGGTCGACGACGAGTCGCTGGCGGCCGTCCGCGACCTCACCGCGTCGGCGTACGTCCTGGTGGCCGACCCCAGCGGCGCCGTCGTCTAGGCGCGGGGCTCTCTGCACATCGCTTTCCCACGGGCAGCGGTGCCCCCACTGAGCGCGTCCGGGGCAACCAGCGAGAATGGGACGATGACCAGCGACAGCACCCCTGCCGGGCACCGTTCCGGTTTCGCCTGCTTCGTCGGACGGCCCAACGCCGGCAAGTCGACGCTGACCAACGCGCTGGTCGGGGCCAAGGTGGCGATCACGTCCAGCAAGCCGCAGACCACGCGGCACACCATCCGCGGCGTGGTGCACCGCCCGGACGCGCAGCTGATCATCGTGGACACGCCCGGCCTGCACCGCCCCCGCACGCTGCTCGGCCAGCGGCTCAACGACCTGGTCATGGAGACCTGGTCGGAGGTGGACGTGGTCGGCCTGTGCGTGCCGGCCGACCAGAAGGTGGGCCCGGGCGACAAGTTCATCGCCACGGAGCTGGCCAAGATCGGCAAGCGCACGCCGGTGATCGGCATCGTCACCAAGACCGACCTGGTGCCCCAGCAGCAGGTAGCCGAGCAGCTGCTGGCGCTGCAGAAGGTGATGGACTTCGCCGAGCTCATCCCGGTCTCGGCCCAGGACGGCTTCCAGACCGACACGCTGGCCGACCTGCTGGTGGCCCGGCTGCCCGAGGGACCGCGGCTGTACCCGGACGGCGAGCTGACCGACGAGCCGGAGGCCACCCTGGTCGCCGAGCTGATCCGGGAGGCCGCGCTGGAGGGTGTGCGCGACGAGCTGCCGCACTCCATCGCCGTCGTGGTCGAGGAGATGCGCCCGCGCGAGGGCCGCGACGACCTGATCGACGTGCACGCCAACCTGTTCGTGGAGCGCACCAGCCAGAAGGCGATCATCCTCGGCTACAAGGGCGAGCGCCTCAAGCAGGTCGGCACCACCGCCCGCCGCCAGATCGAGCGCCTGCTCGGCTCGCGGATCTATCTCGATCTGCACGTGAAGATCGCCAAGGACTGGCAGCGGGATCCCAAACAGCTCCGCCGTCTGGGCTTCTAGGCTGCCCCAAGGGGCGGAACGACGCGGCTCGATAAAGAACTGGCCGCGAGTTGCGTGAAATGCCCGGGGTCCACCCGTAACGCGCCCTATAGTTCGTGCGCTTTGGCAGGTAAACCCCAGTCCAGGAGTATGTAGTGACCACACCGCCCCCCGGCTTCGACCCGAACCAGGGCCAGCAGCCGCAGTACGGACAGCAGCCCTACGGGCAGCAGCCGCAGACTCCGCCGCCTGGTTTCAACCAGCCGGGATACGGGGCTCAGCCGCAGCAGCCGTACGACCCGAACCAGCAGCAGTACGGCCAGCAGTCGCCGCCCTACGGCACGCCGCAGCAGCCCTACGGGCAGCAGCCGGCCTACGGCCAGCAGCCCTACGGCGGCCAGCCCCTGCAGTACCAGGCTGGTGGGATCTACGTCCAGATCCCGGGCGTGGGCACTGTGCCTCTCGCGTCGATGGGCAGCCGCTTCCTGGCCCGCCTGATCGACAACTTCGTCGTCGGCATCCCGTTCGCCATCATCATGTTCTTCATCATCAGCGCCGCGGCGACCGGAGCGGCAGCAAGTATCCAGAGCCAGTACCACTACGACGCGACCACCGGGCAGTACGTCGGAGACCCCAACGCGGCCGCGGCCGCCGGCCTGGGCTTCTTCACCATCGCATTCCTGTCCCCGGTGATCCTGGTCGTGCTCCAGTGCATCTACGAGGCGATCATGCTCGGCATGAAGGGCGCCACGCTGGGCAAGATGGCGATGGGTGTGCGCGTGGTCCGCGAGGACAACGGCCAGATTCCCGGCATTGGCAAGGGCTTCGGCCGGGTCGGCACGATGTTCGGTCCGTGGATTGTGCCGTGCCTTGGCTACATCTGGATCCTGCTGTGCTACCTCTCGCCGCTGTTCGACAACCAGCGCCGTCAGGGCTGGCACGACAAGGTGGTCAAGACGCTGGTCGTCAGCGCCAAGTGACGACCCTCGTCCGACTGCGGGTCACCCCGGCCGTCGTCGCCGTGACGGCGGCGGCCGGGGCCCTGCTCGGCACCGGGATCGTCAGCATCCCGTGCTGGTTCCATGCGATGACCGGCGCCGACTGCCCCTTCTGCGGGGGCAGTCGAGCGCTGGGCGCGCTGCTGCACGGCGACGTGGCGGGCGCGCTGCGCTTCAACGCCTTCGCCGTCCTCGTTCTGCTGCCGGCCGCCGTGGCCGCGCTGGTCCTGCTCGGGCGCACGGAGCTGGGCCTGCGGATTCCGTGCTGGGCGGTTCGCCGCAACGCGCTGGTCGCGTTGGGCATCGCCACCGTCGCGTGGTGGCTGGTCCGCGACGTCGCGTTCCCCGGGCTCCAGGTCTGAGATAATCGACGGGTGAGCCTGTACCGAGACACCTGCGTCGTGCTGCGGGTGCAGAAGCTCGGCGAGGCCGACCGGATCATCACGCTGCTGTCCCAGCGGCACGGCAAGATCCGCGCCGTGGCCAAGGGTGTGCGCCGCACCTCTTCCCGTTTCGGCGCCCGGCTGGAGCCGTTCTGCCACGTCGACGTGCAGTTCTACACCGGGCGCACGCTCGACGTGATCACCCAGGTGGACACCCTCGACGCCTTCGGTATCGGCCTGGTCGACGACTACGCCCGGTACACGGCGGCCTGCGCGGTGCTGGAGACCGCCGACCGGCTCACCGCCGAGGAGGGCGAGCCGGTGCTGCGGCTGTACATGCTCGTCGTCGGCGCATTGCGGGCGCTGGCCGACCGACAGCGTGACGCAGGCCTCGTGCTCGACGCCTTCCTGTTGCGCGCCATGGGTTTCGCCGGCTGGGCGCCGGCCGTCACCGAATGCGCGCGCTGCGGCACGCCCGGCCCGCACGCCGCGTTCAGCGTGCCCGCCGGCGGCTCCGTGTGCGGCACCTGCCGCCCGCCCGGCTCGGCCAGCCCCGCCGGCGAGACCCTGAGCCTGCTCGACGCCCTCACCCACGGTGACTGGGCCCTGGTCGAGCGCACCCAGTTGTCCAGCAAGCGCGAGGCCAGCGGCCTGGTCGCCGCGCACCTGCAATGGCATCTGGAACGGCAGCTGCACTCGCTGCCGCTGGTGGAGCGCCGTGTGTCGGCCACCGCCATCGACCGGCTCGCCGCCCAGATCCGGACGGTGGTGGCTGATCGCCGGACAACGGGGGAGAACCTTGATCCTGCGACCGGCTGAGCCCCGCGATCTCAAGGCCGTGCACGACATCTGCCTCGACACGGCCACCAAGCGCGAGCTCGACGATCTGGACCTGATCGGCTACGTCTTCGCCGACCCGTACCTGACGCTGGCGCCCGAGTTCTGCTTCGTCATCGAGGATGACGAGGGCGTGGCCGGCTATGCCGTGGGCGCACTGGACACAGTGGATTTCTACCGCCGCTGGCGGGCCGAATGGACACCCAGGTTCGCCGACCTGTACCCGAAACCGGCGCAGGAGACCGACCGGCACTCCGCGCTCGTGCTGTCGCTGCACAACCCGGAGCGCTACCTGCCGGCCGCTGCTGCCGAGTATCCGTCCCACCTGCACATCAACCTCGACGCCCGCACGCGGAGGCAGGGCTGGGGCACCAAACTGCTGGACGCCCTGTTCGACCGGCTGCGGGCCGGCGGGTCGCCGGGCGTGCATCTGAGCACGTCCGCCACCAACACCCGGGCCATCGCCTTCTACCACAAATTGGACTTCGAGGTCCTGGATCGGCCCGGCGCCGGCACCGTGATGGGACTTCGCTTCGACGGTTCGGGCAGGATGGAGGCACCCCCGTCCCGATCGTGAGGAGCAGCCCTGATGCTGCGTAGGCAGCTGCGCGGACGCAACGACCCCACCGTGAGGCCGCCCGACCCCCACTCCAGCGGCGAGCGTCCGCCGAAGATTCCGCTGGAGTTCGTGCCCAAACACGTGGCACTGGTGATGGACGGCAACGGCCGCTGGGCCAACATGCGGGGCCTGCCCCGCGTGGAGGGCCACAAGCGCGGCGAGGCTGTCGTGCTCGACGTGGCCAGGGGCGCGATCGAGCTCGGCGTCAAGTGGATCTCGCTGTACGCCTTCTCCACCGAGAACTGGAAGCGCAGCCCCGACGAGGTGAAGTTCCTGATGAACTTCAACCGGGACGTCATCCACCGGCGCACCGACGAGCTCGACGAGATGGGCGTGCGGATCCGGTGGGCCGGGCGCAAGCCCCGGCTGTGGCCCAGCGTCGTCAACGAGCTGCAGAAGGCCGAGGAGCGCACCCGGAACAACGATGTGCTCAACCTGACCATGTGCGTCAACTACGGCGGCCGGGCCGAGATCGGCGACGCCGCCCGCGAGGTGGCCCGCCTGGTCGCCGCCGGCAAGATCAACCCCGACAAGGTGGACGAGCGCACCCTGGCCAAGCACCTCTACCACGCCGACATGCCCGACGTGGACCTGTTCATCCGGCCTTCCGGCGAACAGCGCATCTCCAACTTCATGCTGTGGCAGTCCGCCTACGCCGAGCTCGTGTTCCAGGACATCCTGTGGCCCGACTTCGACCGCCGTGACCTCTGGCGGGCCTGTGAGGCGTATGCCCGTAGGGACCGGCGCTTCGGCGGCGCCGAGGACGCCCCCACCGACGACCTCCAGGAGGCCGCCCGATGACCGACGACGAGGCGCAGACCACCGCCCGGCTGCTCACCTCCGCCCGTGAGGCGCTGGAGCTGTTCCACGAGGTGCACGTCGACGATGACGGCGCCCTCAGCTTCCGCCACGGCGACGTGCCCTGCGCCGTGCAGGCCATGCAGTTCGCCGAGGGCCTCACCATGCTCAGCCTCACCTGCGTGGTCGCCTGGGACCTCCCCGACGACCCCGCCCTCGCCGTCTCCGCCGCCGAGCGGGCCGGCCAGGGGCTGTTCGGCACCCTCGGGGTCGTGCACACCGAGCGGGGCATGGACGTCACCCTCCGGTACGCCTTCCCCGCCGACAACCTCGAGCCCTCGCCGCTGTCGACCATCCTCATGCTGGTCGTCTCCACCGCGTCCCAGCTGCGGGCCGACCTCCTGGCCAGCGTCGAAGGATGACGGCCACCACGGAGACCAGGCCGCGGCGATGGGCGGGCGCCGCATGACCACCACCTCGGAGCGGTCCACCACCTCGCTGGCGTTGGGTGTGTCTGCGGTGTCGGGACTGCTGGCGGGTGCGGCATGACCACCACCACCGAACAGCCCACTGTCTCTCCACCGCGCCGCCGCATCACCTCGCTGGAGATGCTGTGCGTCGTGCTCGTGCTGGCCCTGGTGCTTCAGGGCCAGCTCGTCGACGCCCTGGACGTCCCCGCGCTGCGGACCGGGTCCACCGTGTTCGTCGCCGTGTGTGTGCAGGCCATGCCGTTCCTGGTGCTCGGCACCCTGATCAGCGGGGCCATCGCCGCCTTCCTGCCGGCGGAGGCGCTGCGGCGGGTCCTGCCCCGGCGGTCCGCCTTCGCCGTGCCCGTCGCCGGGCTGGCCGGCGTCGCCCTGCCCGGCTGCGAGTGCGCCTCCGTGCCCGTCGCCCGCCGGCTCATGCAGCAGGGCGTCGCCCCCTCGGTGGCCCTGGCGTTCCTGCTGGCCGCCCCGGCCGTGAACCCCGTCGTGCTGGTGGCCACCGCCGTGGCGTTCCCCGGCCGGC
Source organism: Kutzneria sp. NPDC051319 (assembly GCF_040682195.1). Lineage (NCBI taxonomy): Bacteria > Bacillati > Actinomycetota > Actinomycetes > Pseudonocardiales > Pseudonocardiaceae > Kutzneria > Kutzneria sp. NPDC051319. Next base: position 170,139 of record NZ_JBFBAM010000009.1, read on the forward strand.
CGGAGATGGTCCTGGCCCGCTTCGCCGGATCGATGCTGACCGCCGTCGTCACCGGCTGGCTGTGGGCCCGCTTCGGCAAGCTCTCGTGGATCGCCTCCCGAGCCCTCGAACGGCTGCCCACCGGCGGCTCGTCCCGGTGGGCCGTGTTCGCCGAGACCGCCCGTCACGACCTCGTCGAGGCCGGCGGCTTCCTCGTCATCGGCGGCCTCACCGCCGCCGCCCTGAACGTGCTCGTGCCGTCCTCCCTGCTGGAGTCCCTTTCCGGGCAGTGGGTGCTGGGCATCATCGTCATGGCCCTGCTCGCTGTCGTGCTGGCCATCTGCAGCGAGGCCGACGCCTTCGTCGCCGCCTCCCTGTCCGCCCTGCCCCTGTTGCCCCGCCTGGTCTTCCTCGTCGTCGGCCCCGCCGTCGACGTCAAGCTCATCGCCCTGCAGGTCGGCACCTTCGGCAAGGCCTTCGCACTGCGCTTCGCCCCCTTGGCCTTCGCCGTCGCCGTCCTCTCCGGCACCGTCGCCGGCCTCGTCCTGCTGGGAGGCGTGGCATGAGGCGGGAAACCCAGAACATCCTGCTCGTGCTGCTCGGCGGCGCCCTGCTCAAGATCGCCCTCAACGGCACGTACCTGAACTACGTCAAGCCCGGCCTGCAGCCCTATCTCGTCCTCTCCGGCGGGATCATGGTCCTGCTGGCCGGCATCGCCATCGTCACCGACATCGTCAGGTCCCGCCGCGCGGCTGCCCCGGGCGCTGTCGCCGGTGTGGAGGCCGACGGCTCTGCCGCCCGTGTCCCGGCTGCCGTTCTGACGCTCGACGGCGCTGCCCCCGACCACGGCGACCTCGCTCCTGCCGGCCATGACCATGGGTATTCCGGCGACCTTGCCGCTGTACACAGCGACGACCACGGCCACTCCCACGGCGCCGCCCGCAGCGCGTGGATGCTGCTGATGCCGGTGCTGGCGATCTTCCTCATCGCCCCGCCGGCCCTCGGCGCCGACTCCGTCAACCGGGCCGGCGGGCGGACCGTGGCCAGTGAGCAGCGGCAGGACCAGGTGATCAAGACCAAGTTCCCGCCGCTGCCGGCCGGCTCGGTGGTGCCGATGCGGATGGCCGACGTCGCCACCCGCGCGGCCTGGGACGCCACGAACTCCCTGAACGGCCGGACATTGGAGCTCACCGGCTTCGTCGTGCACGATCCCGCCGGCGTCTACGTGGCGCGACTGGTGATCACCTGCTGCGCCGCCGACGCCATGCCGGTCAAGGCCCGTATGGTCGGAGCCGAGGGCCTCTCCGACGACGAGTGGATCACCGTCACCGGCCGGGTGCGCCCCGACTCCGCCGTGCAGGCCGACAACTACGTGCCGGTGTTCGACGTGACCACCGTGAAGAAGATCGGCACGCCCGGCGATCCGTACGAGTACTGATGTAGAGAAACGGCCGGCGGCTCCGACCGTGGGGTGTGAGAGCACCCGAGGCCGAGGAGCCGGGCATGGAGACGTTTCGCATCGCGGTACCCGACGCCGAGCTGGCCGACCTGCGTGATCGGCTGGCTCGGGTCCGGTGGGCCCCCGAGCCGCCCGGCGACGACTACGGCGTCTCCGGCGCAGACGTGCGCAAGCTGGTCGAGCACTGGCGTGACGGCTACGACTGGCGGGCCGTAGAGGCCCGGCTCAACGCCCATCCCCAGTTCACCACCACCATCGACGGCGCCACCCTGCACTTCCTGCACGTCCGCTCGCCCGAACCCCATGCGCTGCCGCTGGTCCTCACCCACGGCTGGCCCGGTTCCGTCGCCGAATACCTCGACGTCATCGGCCCGCTCACCGACCCCCGAGCCCACGGCCTCGACCCCGCCGTCGCCTTCCACCTGGTGATTCCCTCGCTACCCGGCTTCGCCTGGTCCGGTCCCACCACCGACTCCGGCTGGGGCCCTCGCCGCATCGCCGCCGCGTGGACCGTGCTCATGGACCGCCTCGGCTACGCCCGTTACGGCGCCGCCGGCAACGACTGGGGCTCCGTCATCTCACCCGAGATCGGTCGCACCGCACCGGATTCCGTCGTCGGCGTGCACGTGACCCAGATCTTCTCCGGCCCCGAGGGCGATGTGCCCTTCTACCCACCCAGTGTCGAACCCGCCAGCGTCGCCCTGCTGCCTCCCGACGAGCAGGCCCTCGTCGCCGGTCTTCGCCATTTCCAGCGCACCATGGCCTCGTACCACCATGTGCACGCCGAGCAGCCCCAGACGCTCGCCTACGCCCTCACCGATTCCCCCGTCGGCCTCCTCGCGTGGAACAGCCAGGTCATGGGCGGCCTCGACCCCGATGCCCTGCTCACCCACGTCTGCATCCACTGGCTCACCCACACCGCCGGCACCGCCCCTCGGATCTACCTCGAGGATCATCGCCACCCCGTGCCCACCGCCCCCACCACCGTGCCCCTCGGCCTGGCCCAGTTCCCCTACGACGCCCAGGCCATCCCCACCTACGCCCGCCGCGACCACGCCAACATCGTCTCCTGGAACGTCTACGACCGCGGCGGCCACTACGCCTCCCAGCAGGCCCCCGACCTGTATCTCAACGACATCCGCCAATTCTTCGCCCAGCTCCGCCCCTGACCAGTCCGGTCCCGACTCCCACGGTCTTCGGCCCCGCCCCGCCCTTCGACCCTGTCCACTCTTGGACCTTCCGACCTCGCCTTGCCCTTTCAGCCACTCGTGCCTTCGACCTACTCGCGCCCCGACCTGCATCGGCCCTCGACCCAGCTCGCCTGGCCGAGTTTCGCTGTCTGCCCCAACCTGGTTCCTGCCCAGCCCAACCCGAGGAGCGCCGCCGTGAAGTACCTGGTCCTGATCTACAGCAATCCCACCACCTGGGCGCATCCCACGTTCGAGCACTCCGACTACTACCGCTGCGCGTCGCCCGAGGAACGCGCCGCCATGGACACCCAGTTCGGCGACCTCATGCGTGAGATCTCCGAGTCCGGCGAGCTCGTCTCCGGCACCCCGCTGGCCGAGCCCGCGACGACCCGGACGGTCCGCGTGCAGGATGGCGACACGATGACCACCGACGGCCCCTTCGCCGAGTCCAAGGAGCAGATGGCCGGCTTTTTCGTGCTCGACTGCGTCGACATCGACCGCGCCACCGAACTGGCCGCGCGCTTCCCTGACGCCCGCTTCGGCCGGGTCGAGGTCCGCCCGATCATGGAATGAAGGCCCGCCTGACGACGCGGCCGTCTCACCACGCCTCAGCGTGGACCGGTGTGTCCAGCCTGGTCAGGCGGTGCAGCCGGCGCAGGTGCCGAAGATCTCCACGGTGTGGCTGACCTCGCTGAAGCCGTTCTCGGCGGCGATGCGGTCGGCCCACTTCTCCACCGCGGGGCCCTCGACTTCGACGGTCCGGCCGCAGCGGCGGCACACCAGGTGATGGTGGTGGTGGCTGGAGCAGCGGCGGTAGATGGCCTCGCCGCTGTCGGTGCGCAGGACGTCGACCTCGCCGGCGTCGGCGAGGGACTGGAGGGTGCGGTAGACCGTGGTGAGGCCGATGCCCTCGCCCCGACGGCGCAGCTCCTCGTGCAGCTCCTGGGCGGAGCGGAAGTCGTCGAGCTGGTCGAGGAGCTTGGACACGGCGGCTCGCTGCTTGGTGGCCCGAAGCCCGGGCACGGTGGCCGACGGGCGTTCGCTGGTCGTCACGCTTCCTCCCGGTGCTCGCCCCGGACGGCCGAGCCGCCCTCCTCGACGTGGGTGACGGCGTCCACCACGATGTGCGCCAGATGCTCGTCGACCAGCCGGTACATGACCTCGCGGCCGTGTCGCTCACCGTGCACGACGCCGGCCGACTTGAGCACCCGCAGATGCTGGCTGATCAGCGGCTGGGCCACGGCCAGGGCGTCCACGAGCTCATGCACGCAGCGCTCACCCTCACGCAGCTGAAGCACGATGGCGATGCGCACGGGCGCGGCGAGCGCCCGCAGGAGGTCGCCGGCGCTGGTCAGGGTGCCGGCCGCATGCCGTGCGGCGGTGCTGGTGCCCAGCTCACGCGGCGCGTGGTCATGGGCGTCGGCCAATGCGGTGACGCCCCCGGCGCGGCCGTCCGGACGCTCCGGGACGGGGGTCGCGGCGTCCGGGCTCACTGGGGGCATCGTCCTCTCCGGCACAGCAGGCAATGGGCGGAAGACCAGGCGGTCGTAACCACCATGGTAGGCGAACGAGGTCGTCCGCTGCCGGCGGTGCTGACAATGGTTATCGAAGCAGGTGTGGCCGGAGCTGCTAGCGGAGCACGGAGACCAGCACCGCGACCAGGATCACGGCCACCAGGACGCGCAGCGCCCGGTCGGCGGGCGACAGCACCCGCCAGGTGGCCCCGAGCAGCCCGAGCACGATCAGCGCCAAGGCGCCGAGCAGACCGGCGCCGACCGGCCCGCGGACCACGACACCGACCACGAACAGCACCAGCACGAGCCCGAACACGGCCGCCGCCGGCACCCGGGCCAGCGGCCCGTTGCCCGGCAGCAGCGGCGTCTTCAGATCACGCCGCCCGCGGCCTCGACCCGGTTGCTGTCCTCCGGCCATGTCCCCACTCGATCCGCCGACGTCGCCACGCCCGGCCGCACCCCGGCGGCGGGCGAGCCCCCGCTGATGCGAGGATGCGCCACCATAACCGACCGCCGAGACGACCTGAGGAGTCCGACCGTGCTGCTGGTCTGCCGGTTCGAGGTGCCCGAGGCCGAGGCGGCCGAGTTCACCGCCACCGCCCGCCACGCCCTCGAGCTGCTCACCGCGCAGCCCGGCTGCCGCACCGGCCGGCTGGGCCGGGCGACCGACGCGGCGGACCGCTGGGTCCTGGTGGTCGAGTTCGACTCGGTGGTCGCCTACCGGCGCGCCATGTCGCCGTTCCCGGTCCGCGAGGTCGTGGTCCCGCTGCTGTCCCGCGCGCTCGCCGACGAGCCGGCCGCCTTCGAGCTGACGGTCTCGGCCGCCGACGGCCACGCCGACGAGCACGTGAGCCTGCTGGCCGGCGACGCCGGCACGGTCCGACTCGGCGAAGCGGCCGGGCCGGCCAGCCCCCGCTGAGGGACAATCAGCGGTAGCCGGTGGGAGGGATTGGCCATGCCGAGTCGACGGGTGGTGCTGCTCGCCTCGGCTGCCGTCGCTGTTGTCGCAGTCGTGGTGGGTCTCCTGTTCTTCGTCCCATCGGACGACTCGTCGCACATCGCGGCCGCACCGGCGACCACGGGGTCGGGACCGCTGGGCGCCGACGCCGGCACCACATCTCCCACCAAGCCCACCGGCGTGCCGACCACCGGCTCGGTGCACCTGCCCGGCGGCGGCATCGCCGAGCTGATCGCCGCCCAGGTGAGCAAGGACGGCTCCATGTCCGTGCCGGAGCGGCTCGACCAGGCGACCTGGTGGGGCGCCACTCTCGGCGCCCCGGAAGGAGCGACCCTGCTCGCCGGCCACGTGAACTGGCAGGGCCACACCGGCCCGTTCGCCGAGCTGTGGCAGGACAAGGTCGGCCAGCAGGTCACCGTGGTGGACAACAAGGGCCGCAACTGGGTGTACCGGATAACCCAGTTGGTCACCGTGCCCAAGGCCGATCTGCCCAACCGGGCCAACCAGCTCTACGGCCTGGACGGCAGCCACCGGCTGGTGCTCGCCACCTGCGGCGGAGAGTTCGTCGGCGGCAACGAGGGCTACGACGACAACCGGTTCGCGGTGGCCGAGCTGGTCACCCGTCCGTAGCGGCCCTGCCTCGCCGACGCGGTGGACGGGGCGACTATTCTTGCTCCCTTCCCAGGAATTTCCTGTCAGTTCGAGTCTCGGCCGGATGGAGTTTGGCGTGCCCGCGGACCGCATCGACGCCGTCGTCAGCCTCTGCAAGCGCAGGGGTTTCGTGTACCCGTGCGGAGAGATCTACGGGGGCACCAGGTCGGCGTGGGACTACGGGCCGCTGGGTGTCGAGCTCAAGGACAACATCAAGCGGGCCTGGTGGCGCACCATGGTGCAGGGCCGCGACGACGTGGTCGGCCTGGACTCCTCGGTGATCCTGCCGCGCGAGGTGTGGGCCGCGTCCGGCCACATCGACGCGTTCGTGGACCCGTTGGTGGAGTGCAACTCCTGCCACCGCCGGTTCCGCGCCGACCACCTCGCCGAGGAGTACGCCGAGCGCACCGGCAAGCCGCTGGCGGACAACGACCTCTCGGACGTGCCGTGCCCCAACTGCGGCAACCGCGGCCAGTACACCGAGCCGAAGATGTTCAACGGCCTGCTCAAGACCCACCTCGGCCCGGTGGAGTCCGCGGAGGGCCTGCACTACCTGCGCCCGGAGACCGCGCAGGGCATCTTCGTGAACTTCCTCAACGTCATCACCACCTCCCGCAAGAAGCCGCCGTTCGGCATCGGCCAGATCGGCAAGTCGTTCCGCAACGAGATCACCCCCGGCAACTTCATCTTCCGCACCCGCGAGTTCGAGCAGATGGAGATGGAGTTCTTCGTCGAGCCGGGCAGCGACGAGGAATGGCACCAGTACTGGATCGACGAGCGCCTGCGCTGGTACACCGATCTCGGCATCGCCCGCGACAACCTGCGGATGTACGAGCACCCGCAGGAGAAGCTGTCGCACTACTCCAAGCGGACCGTGGACATCGAGTACCGGTTCTTCTTCGCCGGCCAGGAGTGGGGCGAGCTGGAGGGCATCGCCAACCGCACCGACTTCGACCTGACCACGCACGCCAACCACTCGGGCGTCGACCTGTCCTACTTCGACCAGGCCACCAACTCCCGCTACCGGCCGTTCGTGATCGAGCCGGCCGCCGGCGTCGGCCGCCCGATGATGGCGTTCCTGCTGGACGCCTACACCGAGGACGAGGCGCCCAACGCCAAGGGCGGCGTGGACAAGCGACTGGTGCTGCGCCTGGACCGCCGGCTCGCGCCGGTGAAGGTGGCGGTGCTGCCGCTGTCCCGCAACGCCGACCTGTCGCCGAAGGCCAAGGACCTGGCGGCGGCGCTGCGCCGCAACTGGAACACCGATTTCGACGACGCCGGCGCCATCGGCCGCCGCTACCGCCGGCAGGACGAGATCGGCACGCCGTTCTGCGTGACGGTGGACTTCGACACGCTGACCGACCACGCGGTGACGGTGCGGGAGCGCGACTCGATGACCCAGGAGCGGGTGTCGATGGACCGGTTGGAGGCGTACCTGGCACCTCAGCTCCTCGGGTGCTGAGCGGTGGCGGTCACCAGTGGGCGGTCGCGCTTGGATGCGCGCTGGTAGGCCTGCCTGAGCCGGTCGACGAACGCCCTGGGGGAGGCCCGCATCTGCCTCGGTGTGGTGCGCACCACCACGACACTGGCGGCAAGAAAGTTGTCGTGCTGGTCCTCGGTGCGTTCGAACGGATGCTCTGACACGTCAATGTCCAGGGCCATCGCCACGTCGTCCCACCAGGCGCTGACCGGTCCGAGGTAGGCGTTGTTCTCATCGTCGACCTGCATGCTCCACTGCGGTCTCGGCAGCCGGGCGGCGCCGACGAGCGTGGCGGCCAGCGCCTCGGCCTCGGTCCGGATGCCGTTGACCACTTCGGCCAGCACACGCCGGGGCAGTGCGCTGCCCCGGCCGTTGCCGGCGTCGAGCTCCGCGGTGATCAGCTTGGGCGGCAGGCCGTGCTCCCAGATCGCTTCGGCGAGCAGGGAGCGGACCTGCTCGGTGTTGCCGAAGCCGCGGACCGTGTCCAGCAACGCCCGTTCCAGCGGCGCGACCAGGTATCCCTTGCGCATCATGGCTTTCGGCATTCGGATCGTGCGTTCCACCGACACCTCGGGCGTCGACTTCAGCGACCGTCCTTTCGGGACGAGCACGTGCACGGCGCTGAGCGGCGGCGGTGGAGGGATCTTCATGCCGTGCAGCACCAGGGCGTGGTGGCCGGTGACCAACCCGTCGGGATCGGCGTAACACAGCGCCGCCTGGACCCGTTGCGACACTGTCGGCGGCGACTTGCCGAACATCACCACGCCGGGCAGGACACGCCGCCAGGGACCTGCCGGCTGGCATCTCCGATACACGGTGCTGGCGGACAATCCCAGTTTGATCAGCGCTTCGGCGCGGGCGACATGGTGCGGGAACAGGCCGTAGAGCTTGTCGACCGAAACGTGTGTCCCGCTCGTGATGCATGTGGGCATGGGGCAAGCCTGCCGCGTCCGCCCCACCGCCCGTGGCCGCGAAGGGCCGATCTGTGGACAACTCGGGCTCTGTGGACAACTCGGCGTTCGAAGATCCACATCGACGGGTTTCCGTGGCGCCCTGCGCTACCCTGGTCGGTTTGCCGCAATGGAGTTGACGACACCTCGTATCCCCGAGATGGTGGTTGGTCAACGCGTGTTTGCTTGCATCACGCGCGACCAAGGGGGGTTTCGTGTCGGTCGACCGCAGCCGCGGCGGCGTCATTCTGCTGTCCGCGCTCGTCCTCGACTCCGTCGGCAGCGGCATGTTCATGCCGCTCTCGCTCAACTACTTCCACCAGCTGACCCCGGTGCCGCTGACGCTGATCGGCATTCTGGCCAGCGTCGCGACCGCCCTGTCACTGCCGATCCCGCTGGTGGCAGGTTGGCTGGCCGACCGGGTCGGCCCGCTGCCGCTGGTCGTCGCGTCGCAGGTCGCGCAGGGCATCGGATTTCTCGCGTTCGGCCACGTGCAGGGCCCGGTCGGCATCTTCGTGACATCGGCCCTGGTCACGATCGGCGTGCGGTTCTTCTGGTCGAGCGTGTTCACCGCGATCGCCGACTTCTCCGACGGCAGCGCGTCCACGATGAGCAAGGACGGTTGGTACGCGTGGGCCAACATGACGCGAACGGGTGGCCTGGGCATCGGCGGCCTGGTCACGAGCCTGGCCGTCGCCGACGGCACTGACACGTTCTACCGGGTGCTGTCCAACGGTTCCGCCGCCTGTTATCTGGCGGCCGCGCTGGCGATCGGCCTGTTCGTGCGAGCTCCGCGCCGTGCCCATGAGACGGGCGAGGCCGTCGGCTACGCCACGATGCTACGAGATCGGCCTTTCGTTGCGTTTGCCGCAATCAACACGGTTTTCGCTCTCTCGACCGGCATGCTCGCGCTCGGACTGCTGGTCTTCGTGAAGGAGGGCCTCGGTGGTCCGGCCTGGCTGGCGCCGATCGTGCTGGCCGGCAACACGATCCTGCTGGCCCTGCTGGGCGCGCCCGCGATCAAGCTGGTCGAGCCGTATCGACGGACGAGGGTGCTGGTCGTGGCCGGGGGCCTGTGGGCGGCGTGGTGCCTGGCGTTCGCGGGCCTCGTGCCGAACCAGCTCGGCTGGGTGATTCCGGCGCTGATCATCGCCACCCTGCTGTACACGGCGGCGGACGTGATCCACGCACCCGTCTCCATGGGGCTGGCCACGGCCCTGTCGCCGGCCGCCGCCCGCGGCCGCTACCTGGCCGTCTTCCAGTACTCGTTCACCATCGCCAGCATGATCGCCCCGGCCTTCTTCACCATCCTGTTCGAGCTGCACCGGTCCCTGCCGTGGCTGGCGCTGGGCGTCCTCAACCTGGCCGCCCTGGCCGGCATGCTGATGCTGGAGCGGATCGTGCCGGACTCGGCGCAGCGTGTCGCCGAGCCGGCACAGGTGTGAGTCAAAGCCGGCGGACGTCGAAGGCCGTCTCGACGACCTCGCCGGTCGCCTCGTCCCGGCGCACCAGGTAGGCGCCGCCACGCCGCCGCTCCGAAACGGCCTCGACCAGCTCGGTGCCGTGATAGACGAGGCCCGCGCCGTCGTCCGTGCAGTGCGTCTCGCCCAGCTTCCCGGAGGCCACCGCCTCGTGGATGGTGGGACGGCGCTGGGCCTCGGAGTCCAGGTGCACGCCGCTGGAATAGGGCAGCAGGCCGAGGCCGTTGGTCACGACCCTCAGGTTCGGGCCGAAGGAGTCGGTGACGCCGCCGGTGTACCAGCAGATCGAGCCGGCCGAGACGCCGCCGAGCACGACACCGGCCTCCCAGGCCGTGCGCATGACCTCGCCGAGCCCGTGCACCTGCCAGACCGCGAGCAGGTTGGCCACGGAGCCGCCGTTGACCCACACCACGTCGTGGTCGAGCACGAAGCCGGCCAGATCCTCGGTCGGCGGCATCGGGAACAGGTTCAGGTTGGACACCTCGACGCCGGCGACCCGGCCGGCCTCGTTCACCATCGCGTTGGTGCCACGGCTGTCCCCGTTGGCCGTGCCGACGTGGCACAGCCTCGGCCGGCCGGTCGCCCCGGACAGATCCAGAGCGAGCCGGATCAGCGGCCCGAACTCCAGTTCGGTGTACTCGCCCCGGACCCATCCGCCCGAGGTCGCCACGATGGTCGGTCGATCGGCTGCCATGCTCGGATCCTGGCAGCCGCGGCGGCATCCGTGCCAGTTGTCATGGGGGACTGTCCGCCTCCTGCCCTAACGTGAGGGGCATGGCCGACGGGTGCACTTCGGACAAGGCGGGCGGCGACAAGGCCGAACGCCGCCGTCGCGTGGGCGCGACCGCCTTCTCCTTCGTGTTCCTGTCCTGGTCGGTGCCGGTTGTGGTGGACATCGCACAGTCGGCCGCCCCGGCCGGCCCGAAGGCGGCCCAGCTGTCCGTCACGATCGCGTACCTGCTCAGCTATCCGCTCGGCACCTGGCTGTCCGGATACGGGCGGCCCCGGCTGAAGATGTGGTATGTGGCCCTGGCCACGGCCCTTGGCCTGGCCACGGTGTGGCTCGACCGGCCCGACAATTCGATCTTGCTCATCTATGCGCTCGCGCTCAGTGCCATTCTGTTGACCAGGCCCGCGTCGATCGTGGTGGCCAGCGGACTCACCGCCGTGGCGTTCATCGCCTCGGCGCTGGCGCCGGACGGCCCCGCGTGGGGCAACCTGGCGCTGATGATCGCCCTGACCATCGGCATCACCACCTTCAGCAAGGTTGGCGGCGACCTGAAGGCGGCCAACCGGGAGGTGGCCAGGCTCGCCGTCGCGGAGGAACGGGCCAGGGTGGCCCGCGACGTGCACGACGTGCTGGGGCACAGCCTGACCACGGTGACGCTGAAGCTGGGGCTGATCCGCAGGCTGCTGGAGACGAGACCGGGGGAGGTGGAGCGGTTGATCATCGAGGTGGGGGAGGCCGAGCAGTTGTCACGGCAGGCGTTGTCGGAGGTGCGTGCCACGCTGTCGGGGTACCGGAGCGCGTCGCTGAGCGCCGAGGTCGCTGGGGCCCGTGCGGCGCTGGCGTCCGCCGGCATCGCCGCCGACCTGCCCAGGGCGGTGGACAACGTGCTGCCCGAATACCAGGAGTCGTTCGCCTACGTGCTGCGAGAGGGGGTCACCAACGTGTTGCGGCACAGCGGCGCGACCAACTGCGAGGTGCGGCTGGGCGAGTCCTGGCTGGAGGTTCGGGACAACGGCTCGGCCCTCGCGGACGCGGGGGCGTCGCGTGTGGACGGCGGCGGGGCCGGTCTGACCGGGCTGGCCGACCGGCTGGCCTCGATCGGCGGCCGGATCGACGCGGGCCCGGTGCCGGGCGGCGGTTTCCTGCTGCGGGCCAGCGTGGCGAGGCCGGTGCCGGCATGACCGATCAGATCGTCCGGGACAACCACCGGGGATGGATCGCGTCGGCGTCCTTCTTCGTGTTGTTCATGCTGCCGGCGATGGTGGGGCAGTTCGGCGTCGACCGGCCGGTGTGGGCGACCGGGCTGGCGGTCGGCGGCCTGGTGCTCTACGGCGTCGGCTACGTGCTGCTGCCGGTCGCGGTCTGGCGTGCGTCGACGAGTTGGCAGGTCTCCGTCGGCGTGGCCTACATGGGCGCGGCTGCCGCGCTGTCCACAGTGGCCACGCCGTACATCTTCATCTGGGCCTTCGCGCTGTGCGCGGTGATCGTGCCGGGCTGGTGGATGATTCCCGTCCACGGCGTGACGTTCCTGGTGCTGGTGATCGTGCTGCCGGGCAGCTACATGGGACTGCTGGTCATCCTGCTGTCGGTCACACTGCTGTGTCGAGCCGTGGTGCACATGATCGATGTCAACCGCGAACTTCGGCTGGCCCGGGACCAGGTCACCGCGTTGGCCGTGGCCGACGAGCGCGGTCGCATCGCGCGGGACCTGCACGACGTGCTCGGGCACAGCCTCACGACGGTGACCGTGAAGGCCGGACTGGCCCGTCGGATGCTCGAAGCCGGGGTGGGGATCGACCGCGCGCTGGCCGAGATGCGGGACGTGGAACGGTTGTCCCAGCAGGCTTTGGCCGACATCACGGCCACGGTGTCGGGGGAACGGGCGGCGTCGCTGGCCGCGGAGCTGGTCGGCGCCAAGGAGGTGCTGAGGGCGGCCGGGATCGACGCCGATTTCCCGCTGGCGGTGGACGATGTCGCCCCCGAGTACCAGGAGGCGTTCGCGTTCGCGCTGCGCGAAGGCGTGACCAATGTGTTGCGCCACAGTGCGGGCGCGACGCGGTGCGAGGTGAGGCTCGGCGGCAGCTGGCTGGAGGTCCGTGACGACGGCGACCCCGTGCCGGCCGCGGCCAACCCGTCCCGGGTCGACGGCGGGGGCAACGGCCTGACCGGGCTTTCCCAGCGCCTGGGCGGAATCGGCGCCCGACTGGAGGCAGGACCGCTGCCCAGCCAGGGGTTCCGGCTCCGGGTGGAGGTGCCGGCGTGACGCCACGTCGCTTCGATCCCGAACTGGGCTGGCCCGTCAGCTGTTTCTTCCTGTTGTTCGCGGTGCCGAGCCTGTACCAGCTGGTCACCAGCGGGACGCCGACCTGGCGCGTCGCCTCCGCCCTGACGGTGTTCGCCGTCTACGCGGCCCTGTACGTGCTGGCGTCCATGAAGATGTGGAACCTGGGCCTGGGGCCGAAGCTGATGCTGACGGCGGCGTTGCTCGCACTGCCGACGGCGTTGGTGTGGCTGGTCGGGCTGACGTCCACCTGGGTGTTCGTCTACGGCCTGTCGCTGACCGCCATGATGCTGCCGACCGTCCTGGCCTTCTCGATCGGCCTGCCGACGCTGGCCGTGACCGCGGTGCTCATCGTCGCGAACCTGGGCTTCGCCGAGTTGTTCACCGACTGGGTGGTGCTGGCCTCGGTGTTCGCGGCCACCTGGTTCATGGGCCGGCTCATCCGGGCCAACTACGCGCTGGCGTCGGCGCAGGAGGAGATCGCCCGGCTGGCCGCCGCCCAGGAGCGGGCGCGGCTGGCCGAGGAGTTACGCGAGCATCTCGGGCACAGCCTGGCCGCGATCACCGCGAAGGCCGGTGCGGTGTGCGCCGAGCTGGAGCGGGGTGGCACGCCGATGGAGAACGTGCGCGAGGTGGAGGACCTGGCCCGTGAGGCGGTGACGCAGGTGCGGGCGACCGTGTCGGGTTACCGCACGGCGTCACTGGCCGCGGAGGTCGTCGGCGCACGGGCGGCGTTGGAGGCGGCCGGCATCGTGGCCGACCTGCCGACGGCGGTGGACCGGGTGGCGCCTGCTTACCGGGAGGCCTTCGCGTACGCGCTGCGCGACGGCGTCACGGCGGTGCTGCGGCGCGCGAGCGGCGCGACGCGGTGCGAGGTCCGGCTGGGTGAGTCCTGGCTGGAGGTTCGCGACAACGGCACGGCCGTGGTGCCGGTCGCGGACAGTGCTGTGGTGGATAGCGGTCTCGTCGAACGCGTGGCGGGCATCGGTGGTCGGATCGACACCGGGCCGTGCGCGGAAGGAGGTTTTCGGTTGAGAGTGGCGGTGCCGTCGTGATCAGGGTTCTGCTGGCCGACGATCAGGCGCTGGTGCGCGGCGCGCTGGCCGCGATGCTCAGCATCGAGTCGGACATCGAGGTCGTCGCCGAGGTGGGCTCGGGCGACGAGGTGGTGCCGGCGGCGCAGCGCACCAGTCCGGATGTCGCGTTGCTGGACGTGCAGATGCCCGGCATGGACGGGTTGACCGCGGCCGCGGAGCTGCGCCGGGCGATGCCCGGCTGCCGGGTGGTGGTGTGCACCACGTTCGGCCGGCCCGGCTACCTGGCGCGGGCGATGGCCGCGGGTGCGGCCGGGTTCGTGGTCAAGGACGCGCCGCCGGAGCAGTTGGTGGAGGCGGTCCGGCGGGTGCACGCCGGGTTGCGGGTGGTCGATCCCGCGCTCGCCGCGGAGTCGCTGGCCAGCGGGGCGAGCCCGCTGACCGAACGGGAGAGGGAGGTGCTGCTCGCCGCCAGTGACGGCGGCACGGTGTCGGACGTGGCCAAGACGCTGCACCTGTCGGAGGGCACGGTGCGCAACCATCTGTCGTCGGCCATCGGCAAGACCGGGGCCAGGACCCGGGCCGAGGCGGCCCGTCTCGCGGAGGACCGCGGCTGGCTGTGACACCATGGGCCCCGTGAGTGGGTCGACCGTGCGCCGGATGTTTCTGCGGGTCGTGCTGGGCGCGCTCCTCGTCGCCGGACTGGTGATCGGCGGCACCGCCGTGCGGGTCTGGCAGGTGGCGCGGCTGGACGAGCGGTCGCCCGTGGACGTGGCGATCGTGCTCGGCGCGGCGCAGTACGACGGCACGCCGTCGGACGCGCTCGAGGCCAGGCTCCAGCACGCCAAGACGCTGTACGACGACGGTGTGGTGAAGTACGTGCTCACCGTCGGCGGCCGGCAGCCGGGCGACCACTACACCGAGGCCGAGTCGGGCCAGATGTGGTTGGCCGACAACGGGGTTCCGCAGGACCGGATCATCTCCGTGGGCACCGGCAGCGACACGCTGGAGAGCCTCCGTGCGGTGGCGCCGGTGTACCGCAACCACGGGTGGACCACGGCGGTGCTGGTGAGCGATCCCTGGCACTCGTTCCGGGCGCAGACCATGGCGCGGGACAGTGGCATCGACGCCGGGGTTTCGCCGACGCACACCGGTCCGATGGTGCGCACGCGGGAGACGCAGTTCAGCCAGATCGTCCGGGAGACCGGGGCGCTGCTGTTCTACCGGCTGTCCAGGGCCCCGGCCGACGAGTTCGGCGCGAGCGCCAGTTGACCGGCGGCTACACCGGGCACGACACCGCTCGCCTACTGCCGGACGAGCCGAAGCGGGCAGCCCTGCCGGGTTCGCTGGCCGAACAGCGCAGCGCGTTCTCCAGGGACCGGGCGCGGGTGCTGCACTCGGCGGCGCTGCGCCGGCTGGCTGGCAAAACGCAGGTGGTCGGGCCGGGCGAGGGCGACGTGCCGCGGACGCGGCTGACGCACTCGCTGGAGGTCGCCCAGATCGGCCGGGGCATCGGCGGCGAGCTGGGCTGCGATCCGGATGTGGTGGACACGGCCGGGCTGGCCCACGACATCGGGCACCCGCCGTTCGGGCACAACGGGGAGCGGGCGCTGCACGTGATCGCGGAGCCGTGTGGCGGCTTCGAGGGCAACGCGCAGACGCTGCGCATCCTGACCCGGCTGGAGCCGAAGGTGCTGGCCGAGGGGCGCGGCTACGGGCTGAACCTGACCCGGGCGTCGCTGGACGCTGCCACGAAGTATCCGTGGCCGCGGACTGCCGGCGTGGTCAAGTTCGGCGTGTACGAGGACGACGTGGCCGTCTTCGACTGGGTGCGTGAGGGGGCGCCGGAGCGTCGGCGCTGCCTGGAGGCGCAGGTCATGGACTGGGCCGACGACGTCGCCTACTCGGTGCACGACGTGGAGGACGGCGTGCTGTCCGGGCGCATCTCGCTCAGCGAGCTGGCCAGCCCGGTGGAGGGGGCCGCGGTCGCGGAGCTGGCCGCCAAGCACTTCTCCGACGAGCCGGTCGGCGCGTTGGAGGATGCGGCGACCGAGCTGCTGCGGCTGCCGGCCGTGGCCGCCCTGGCCGAGCACGACTACGACGGGTCGCTGGGCGCGCAGGTGGCGCTGAAGGTGCTGACCAGTGAGCTGGTCGGCCGGTTCGCCGCGGCGGCGATCACCGAGACGCGGCGGCTGCACGGCGACGGGGCGCTGTGCCGGTACGCCGCCGACCTGGCGGTGCCGTCGCTGGTCGCGGCCGAGGTGGCGCTGCTCAAGGCCGTCGCGCTGCACTACGTGATGAGCGATCCGCACCGGCTGGCCCTCCAGCGGGTGCAGCGGCAGCAGCTCATGGAGCTGGCCGAGGTGCTGTCCGAGCGTGCTCCGGACGCGCTGGACCCGGCGTTCCGGCCGGCGTGGCTAACGGCCGGTGACGATGCCGCGCGGCTGCGGGTGGTTGTCGACCAGTTGGCCTCGCTGACCGATGCTCAAGCAGTTGCCTGGTACGACCGGTTCTGCCTGCGGTGAACCGAGAGGCCGAACCGGCCGGCCGGTGGGACTCTCGGTGTCATGGGCATAGCTGGAGCAGTGCGACGGGGCCTGCGGCGGCTGTTCGGTCGCCGGGTGTCGGCAGGTGTCACCCGAAGGGGTGGCGGGGCGGAGGGCGGCGGCGCCGCGGGCGTCCGTGAGCCGCGGGTTCCGCGGCCGGACGGACCGCGTGGGGCCGGGGCGCGACCACTTCCGGAGGAATCTGCGAACGTCAAATTGCGCGACCCCCGGCGTTAGCGCCGGGCGGATGGCAGACTCGGGACACCCCCCACTTCAGGAGGTGTCGTGGACCTGGCGTTCACCCTCGCCCTGCACCGTGCGGTCGACCCCGATCCGGACAACGATCTGTGTTGGTCGCCGTTCTCGGTGCTGTCCGCGCTCGGACTGACCGCGGAGGCAGCCGAGGGCGTCAGCCGCGACGAACTCGTCGGCGCTCTGCTCGGTGACCCGGCGGCCGGCGCCAAGGCTGGCGACCGCGCGGGCGAGTTGCGGGCGCAGGCCGCGCAGCTGGCGGCGGCGGCCGAACTGGACGACACGGGGCAGGGCGATCCGCCGGTGCTGGCCGTGTCCAACACGCTGTGGGCGGTGGAGGACCTGCCGATCCGGCGCGAGTTCGCCGAGGAGCTCACGCGCTGGCCCAACGGCTCGGTGAAAGGCGCGCCGTTCGCCGACGCGCCCGAGGACGCCAGGAAACTGATCAACACCGACGTCGCGGAGACCACGCGCGGCCTGATCCCGGAGCTGATCCCGCCGGGCAGCATCAAGCCGATGACGGTCGCCGCACTGGTCAACGCCCTGTACCTGAAGGTCGCCTGGCACCACCCGTTCACCGAGGGGGCCACCACGCCCCGGCCGTTCCACGCGCCGACCGGCACGTACGAGCCGCCGAGCATGCGGCAGACCAAGCGCCTCGGCTATGGCCACCGTGACGGCTGGCAGGTTGTCGTGCTGCCGGCGGCCGGCGGCGTGGACGCCGTGCTGCTGGTGCCGGACGCGCCGCTGACCGAGGCCGAGCCGGCGCTCGACGGCGCCAGGCTGGCCGAGCTGCTCGGCACGGCGTCGTCGCAGCGGGTGCAGCTGACCATGCCGAAGATCAACGTCAGCACCCGGGCCAGCATCAAGCACCCGCTGCTGGACCTGGGCGTGCACCTGCTGTTCAAGCCCGGGCAGGCCGGGCTGACGCGGCTGTGCCCCGATCCTCGGCTGTACGTGGACGACGTGCTGCACGAGTCGGTGCTGAAGTTCGACGAGCAGGGCCTCGAAGGGGCCGCCGCGACCGCCATGATCATGCGGTCGATGTCCATGTCCGTGCCGACGGACCCGATCGTCGTGGACGTGGACCGGCCGTTCCTGGTCGTCGTGCGGCACCGGGAGACCGGGGTGCCGTACTTCGTCGCGCGGGTCGTGCATCCGTAACTGTCACACTTGCCGCCGGCTCCTCGTCCCCTGGACATGACGAGGATTCCTGTGGTGAGCAAGGACAAGGCGGGACTGCTGGCCCGTGGCGTGTTCTGGATGGCCAAGCGCCGCTACGGAGCGGTGCCCGAGCCGTTCGGCGTCATTGCCCGGCATCGAGGGCTGCTCACGGCCGGGGCCGTGCACGAGCTCGCGGTCGAGCGGACCGCGACGAAGCTACCGGTGAGCTTGCGGCACCTGGTGCAGTACCGCGTCGCGGTGGTGCTGGGCTGCTCGTGGTGCATCGACTTCGGCACCATGCTGCAACGGCTGGACGGGCTGGACATCGACCGGCTGCGCGAGATCGACGCCTATGAGACGTCGCCGCGTTACACCGACATCGAGCGCAAGGCGCTGGCCTATGCCGACGCGATGACCGCCACGCCGACCACGGTCACCGATGAGCAGGTGGCGGAGCTGGACGCCGAGCTGGGGCACGTCGGCGCGATCGAGCTGACGTACCTGATCGCGCTGGAGAACCAGCGCAGCCGGCTCAACCACGCGCTGGGCATCGTCGACCAGGGTTTCACCTCGGGTGAGGCCTGCCGCGTGCCGCGCGTGTGAGATCAGGGCTGGGGCGTCTCGTCGAACTCGATGTGCGTGAGCTTGTCGGGGTTGGCGATGTCGTACATGGCGACGATCCGGCCGTCGCGGATGGCGAAGGCGCTGACGCGGGGATCAGGACCGTGGCCGGCCGGCAACACCAGGCCGAGGTCCCCGTTGACCAGGCCGAAGCGGTAGGCGGCAAGCGTTTGCGGGCCGTACATGGCGCGGAGCCCGAGCAGGAAGCGGGCGATCTTGTCGTGGCCGGTGATGACGTTGAGGGTGGTGCGGGCGCGGCCGCCGCCGTCGCCGGTGAAGGCGGCGGAGGGGTGCAGGACGCGGAGCAGCTGGTCGAGGTCGCCGGTGGCGACGGCGGCCAGGAACTCGGCGAGGACGGTGCGCTGGGTGTCGAGGTCGACGCGCGGGGGCACGTCGGCGTCCTCGACGATGCGGCGGGCCCGTGAGGCGTGCTGGCGGGCGGTGGCGGGGGTGCAGCCGAGGGTGTCGGCGATCTCCGGGAAGGGCACGCCGAAGGCGTCGTGCAGGACGAAGGCGACCCGCTGTTCGGGGGTGAGGGTGTGCAGGACGACAAGGGCGGCCATGCGCATGCCGTCGTCGCGCACGATGACGTCCAGGGGATCGCTGCCCTCGGCGGGTGTGACGAGCGGCTCGGGCAGCCACGAGCCGACGTAGCGCTCCCGTTGCGAGGCGGCGGACTTGAGCTGGTCGAGGCAGATCCGGCCGACGACCGTCGTGAGCCACGCGCGCAGGTCGCGGATGCCCTCTGGGTGCGCGGACAGGCGCAGCCACGCCTCCTGGACGGCGTCCTCGGCGTCGCCGAACCGGCCGGTGATGCGGTACGCGACGCCGACCAGGTGGGTGCGGTGGGCGGTGAACGCGGCGGCCAGGTCGTCGGGGACGGACATGCCGTGGATCCTGCCGCATGGGTGGCCGCCTACACTCGGGTGTTGTGGCAGGACGCATCCGGGACAGTGACATCGCCGAGGTGCGCGACCGCAATCGGATCGACGAGGTGGTCGGCGAGTACGTCGCACTGAGCAGGGCCGGCGGCGGCGCGCTGAAGGGGCTGTGCCCGTTCCACGACGAGAAGACCCCCTCGTTCAACGTGCGGTCGACGCACGGCACCTTCCACTGCTTCGGCTGTGGCGAGGGCGGGGACGTGATCGCCTTCGTCATGAAGATCGATCACCTCAGCTTCGTCGAGTCGGTGGAGCGGCTCGCGGAGCGGGTGGGCCTGCAGCTGACGTACGAGGGCGGCGGCGCCAGCGTGCAGCGGGACCGTGGCACCCGCAGCCGGCTGCTGGAGGCGCACCGCGCGGCGTCGGAGTTCTACATGGAGCAGCTGCGTACGCCGGACGCCCTCAAGGCGCGGGAGTACCTCGCGGAGCGGGATTTCGACGAGGCGACGGCGACCCTGTTCGGCTGTGGTTTCGCGCCGGCCGGCTGGGACCTGCTGACCAAGCACCTGCTGGGCCGCGGCTTCGTGCTGGAGGAGCTGTACAAGGCGGGCCTGTCGCGGGAGGGCCAGCGCGGCCCGATCGACCGGTTCCACCGCCGGCTGCTGTGGCCGTTGAAGGATCTCGGCGGCGACGTGGTGGGTTTCGGCGCGCGGCGGCTGTTCGACGACGACCGGATCGAGGCGAAGTACGTCAACACGGCGGAGACGCCGATCTTCAAGAAGTCGCAGGTGCTGTTCGGCATCGACATGGCCAAGCGGGAGATCGCGCGGCGACACCAGGTGGTGGTGGTCGAGGGCTACACGGACGTGATGGCCATGCACGCCTCGGGCGTGCCGACGGCCGTCGCCTCGTGCGGCACGGCGTTCGGCAGCGACCACATCTCGGTGCTGCGCCGGCTGCTGATGGACGACTTCGAGTTCCGCGCCGAGGTCATCTTCACCTTCGACGGCGACGCGGCCGGCCAGAAGGCGGCGCTCAAGGCGTTCGACGACGACCAGCAGTTCTCCGCCAACACCTACGTCTGTGTCGCGCCGGACGGCATGGACCCGTGCGAGCTGCGGCAGCAGAAGGGCGAGGCGGCCGTCCGGGACCTGGTGGCCCGCCGTCAGCCGCTGTTCACCTTCGCCATCAAGGCCTTGCTCACCGAGCACGACCTGGACACCGCCGAGGGACGCGTCGAGGGGCTGCGCCGGGCGGTGCCGCTGGTCGCCCGGATCAAGAACCACTCGCTGCGGGACGAGTACGCGCGGCAGCTCGCCGGCTGGGTGGGTTGGGAGGACACCAACACCGTCGTGCGGCGGGTGCGGGAGTCGGCGGGCGGTGCCGAGCCGGTGCGCCGGGGTCGCCGGGTGCAGCAGCCCGACCCGGACCAGAGTGCCCTCGGGCTGGACGTCGCCGGGCCGGCGCGGCCGCGACGGGACGATCCGGCGCTGTGGTCGCAGCGGGAGGCGCTCAAGATCGCCTTGCAGGCGCCGGCACTGGCCGGGCCGTACTACGACTCGCTCCCCGAGGACGCCTTCGCCGATCCGGCCTACCTTGAGGTGCACCGGGCGATCATCGCCGCCGGCGGGGCCTCGTGCGGCATCTCCGGGCCGGCGTTCGTGGACGCCGTGGGGCAGCAGCTGCAGCACCAGAGCCTGCGGTCGCTGCTGACCGAGCTGGCGGTCGATCCCGTCCAGGTGAAGTCCGAAGTGGACATCCGCTATGTCGAGGTGATCGTCGCGCGGCTGCAGGAGACGTTGGTGGCCAAGCAGGTCGCCGAGCTGAAGTCGCGGTTGCAGCGGCTGTCGCCGGTGGAGCACGAGGCCGAGTACCGGGAGCTGTTCGGCGACCTGGTGGCGCTGGAGCAGTACCGGAAGGCGTTGCGCGAGCAAGGGATCGGTGCGTATTGAGCTGGCTGCGCCGCAAGCTGACCGGCCTGCCCGAGGGCTTCGCCGGCCAGCTCGACCCGAACGAGAGCGTGGCGGCCAGCGGCACGTCCGGCGGTGAGCTGGTGGTGGCGACGTCGCTGGGGCTGTGGCTGCCCGGCGCCGAGCGGCTCGGCTGGCATCTGATCAGCAAGGCGACGTGGGACGGCAGCGCGCTGACCGTCATCGCGGCCGTGGAGACCGGCACGGCCGGGTCGGCCGTCCTGCTGGCCGACCAGCCGCCGCGGCGGCTCCCGCTGGAGCAGCCGGGCAAGCTGCCGCAGGCCGTGCAGCGGCGGGTGACGCAGTCGGTCGTGGACCGGCACCGGCATGAGCTGCCGGGCGGCGGCGCGTGGTTCGTGCGCCGTCGGGTGCCCGGCCGGGACGGGACGATTCTCCAGGTCAGGCCCGATGCCGGCGCCGATCCGGCGGCGGTGGCCGCATTGGCGGAGAAGGTCGCCGCCCGGCTGGTCTGAGGCTGCCCGATCGGACACGAGGTCTGGTGGCGGAGCCGTAGGTGCGCTATAAAAGACGTACGTACGGTTTGCGAGGAGGCGGCGATGTGGGATCCCGACAAGTACCTGGCGTTCGGCGACCACCGGGCCCGGCCGTTCCATGACCTCGTCGCGCGGATCGGGGCCGAGGCGCCGCGCCGGGTCGTCGACCTGGGCTGCGGGCCGGGCAACCTCACGGTGACGCTCGGTGAGCGCTGGCCCGGTGCGGCGCTGGAGGCGTCGGACTCCTCGCCGGAGATGGTCGCGGCCGCGCGGGAGCGGGGAATCGACGCCGCGGTGATGGATGTCAACGACTGGAAGCCGCGGGCCGACACCGACGTGGTCGTGACGAACGCGGTCTTGCAGTGGGTGCCCGGCCACGCGGCCCTGCTGAGCCGGTGGGCCCGCGAGCTGCCGGCTGGGGCATGGCTGGCGATGCAGGTGCCCGGCAACCACTTCTCCCCGTCGCACACGACCATCCGTGAGGTCGCCGGCCGCCCGCAGTGGCAGCGTGAGCTGGCGGAGCTCACGCTGCGCGAGCCGCTGGCGGTGCTGGACCCGGCCGGCTACGCCGACGTGCTGGTCGAGGCCGGCTGCGAGGTCGACGCGTGGGAGACGACCTACCTCCAGCGGCTGTCCGGGCCCGACCCCGTGCTCGAATGGGTGACCGGCACGGCCTTGCGGCCGATCAAGTCCACCCTCGACGAGGACCACTGGCAGGAATTCCGTGCCGAGCTGGCCGTCGAGCTGCGCAAGGCCTACCCGCCCCGGGCCGACGGCACCACCTGGTTCCCGTTCCGCCGCGTGTTCGCCGTGGCCCGGGTGCGATCTTGATCACTCCCCGTCGTTGCCCAGCTTGGCCCTGACCACACCCGCGACCCCCTGCACCGCCGGGTGGTCCTTGAGTCGGCGGTACGCCCGCACCAGCTGGTCGTACCGCTCTCTACCTGCGCGAGCTCCCAGCACGTAGCCGACAGCAACACCCAGCAGGAAAGCCTTCATGGTCGGTTCCTCCGCATCGCCGTCACGCCGAGCTGACCCCCTGTGCGTACCCGCTGGAGGGGGGTGTGTGAAACCCCCTCGCCGGCATGCGCTAGAGTTATCTCAGTCGAGCGGGAGACCGAACGACGGCGAACAACAGAACATTCCTCCATAGCTCAATTGGCAGAGCATGCGACTGTTAATCGCAGGGTTGCTGGTTCGAGTCCAGCTGGAGGAGCTGTTATAGCAGGTGAGGGCCCGTCCACAGTGGACGGGCCCTTCGCCGTTCGGGACCATCCCTTCCTTAACCCTTGTGATTGCCGGCGGGGTCCGTGGGCGGGACCACCTGCTCCATGACCTCCGCTGCGCCGGTACGCCGGACCCGCCGCTTGAAGTAGTTGTCCTGGGTCATCGACACCTTCGCGTGGCCCAGCTGGTCAGCGGCGGCCCGCGCGGACAGACCGGCGTCGTCCATCATCGAGGCCACCGTCTTGCGCCACACATGGCTGTTCATCCACGGGTAGCCGGCAGCCTCGAACGCCTCTTTCAGGTCTGCGCTGGTGTTGGACGGATCACGCAGCCCGCCCATGGGCGCGGTGAAGACGACGTCGGCCGGCGACGCGTTCGCAGGCTTACGGCGGCGCAACTGCTCACGCAGCCAGTTCGGCAACTCCAGCGTCCGGAAGCCCTCGTCGCTCTTGGGCGCGGGCTTGATGTACAGGCCCTGCCCGGTCACGCGAACCACCGTTCCCCGAATCTCGACCTCGGCAGGTGCGGAATCCAGGTCCAGGGCGTCCCAGACGACGGCCGCCGCCTCTCCGATGCGCATTCCGGTGCCCAACATCATGTCAGCGAGGTCCGGTAGATCCCGCCGAATGGCGACTTCGTCGGCCGCGATCCAGGCTCGCAGATCCTGCGCCTGATCGAGTTCCAGCGCCCGTGCAGCCTTCTTGTTCTTTGCCGCGCGGATCCGCTCGATCTCGTGCGCAGGGTTGTGGTCGTACACATCGTGGCGCGTTGCGAGGCCCAACACCCCACTGATCACGGTTCGGGCGAGTTTCGCCGTTCCGCTGCCGTGCTTGTCTTTGACCGCTTTCACGACCTTGTCCACACGAGACACCGTGACCTCACCGAGGGCCAGCTGACCGAGCGCCGGGAGGACCTGGTTGTTCAATCGGTCCCTGTAGAGCCGGGCCGTGCCAGGCGACTTATGCCCCTCGTCCACCTCAGTCTGAATCGCCGCGAACCACATCTCCGCGACCGCAGCGAACTTGCTCTCCGAAGTGATCTCGTTCTCGAAGTCAACGCGCTTGCGGTCCCTGAGCGCCTCCTTGAGACTGGCGATCGCAGCCGCCTTCGACCTGCCGACCCGTTCAACCGGCCGAGTGACACCGTCGAAGTCGCGATAGTTCGTAACGGCCCGGACCTTGCCCGATTCCGTCGGCTGCGTCCAGATCTCGCCGTACGTGCCGATAGGCAGCCTTGGCCGGCCCATCACGCCACGTCCGTCGATAGGTCCCGAAACCACTCCCGCACCTCGTCGGGGAGGTAACGGACGTGCTTGCCGACCCGCCGGCCGGGCGGACCGTAGTTCTTAGTCCTCCACTGGTAGATCGTCTGTACGGGGATGTCGAGATACTCGGCGACCTCTTTCGGTCCCCACGTCTTGTCATCCATGTCGCTACCTCCCTTCCTGTGTTGGCGAGATGATGTTGCGCAGTCCCTCGGCGATTGCCGCTGCGAGTTCTCGTTCCTCGTCGGAGTCGTAGCCGACCGAGACGAAGTTCCATGAGTTGACGACCAGCGCGGTCGGGGTGACGTAGATCTTGCTGCCGTCCAAGCCGAGGTACTCGACGCCCTCGTCGTCCTCGATTCCCAGTGCTGCCAGCGTTTCCGTGCGTCGGAACGCGGCTTGGGTGTGGCGGATCTCCCGGAAGGTCGTGGAGTAGCGGCGGGACTTGGTGAGGAAGTGGCCTCGGAATCCGAGCATGTGCGCCCAGCGGCGCAGTTTGAGCCCGTCCTTGGGATCGTTGTACATCTCCAGCCCGCCGAGGTCCCAGGCCGTTTGAATCATCCGGCGGTGGTGCTCGGTGATGCCGGTCAGCATGTCGATCGCGCCTTGGGACAACAATCGGCGGTCAATGCCGTCCACGGTGCTGCCGGTGGACTTGGTGGCGTACTTCGCGATGTAGCCGGCCAGCTTGGTCTCGCTGACCTGACCGGCCTGGTCCTCGAACTGCCCGGCCTGGTCCGGGCGGATCTCCCGAACGTCGACTTGGGAGCCCCAGGTGAGCGGCAGGACGGTGCCGCAGGGCCGCCAGGACTCGACCAGCACGGCCGCCGCAGCGGAGCGCACGCAGCCGTCCACGAGCTCGTGGGTGACCCACTTCGGGGTCGGGTCGTGTGCGCCGTCGTGGCCGTCGATGCGGATCACCGCGTGGAAGTGGACCAGGCCCCGGCGCTGGTACTCGGCCACCTTGGCGTAGGAGACCCGCAGTTGCGCGGTCAGGGCCGCCTCGGACAGGTTGCCGGCGCGGGCCAGATGGCGGCGCAGGGTGATCACGAACCGGTGCCACAGCGCTCCGGCGTGGGCCTGCCACAGGACCGCGCCTTCGTAGTCGTAGGTGTCCGGGTCGACGGCGGTCCCGAGCCGGGTGTCATCGGGGTGGTGGAACTCCCCGCAGCGGCACGGGATCTGACGTCCACGGCGGGAGGTCCGGCGGCCGTGGACGGTGCCGAAGCTGGGGGCGGTGAGGGTGACGAACTGGCGGGGCTTGGCAGTCACCGAGACCGGGACGCCCTTGCCCTCGTCGCCGGCCAACCCGGAGTGCATCAGGTGGAACGCGTCGGCCGCGTACCGGTCGGCGCAGGCCGGGCAGACCGAGGCACGGCGGGTGCCACAGGGCACGAAGATGTGCCCGGACCGATGCGCCAGCGCATGTGCCTTGGTGGTGGGCGAGAGCGGGAACGGGTTGGACTGCGGCGTGGCCAGGATCGTGGTCGAGCCGGTGAGGTGGATCGGGCGGGCGCAGCCCCGCACGGCGGTGACCTTATCGCGCCAGGTTCCGAAGTCGGCGCGGCGGATCCGCCCGGCCAAGCGGTCGTCCAGTGTGGACGTCATGGTGTACCCCCAGTTGTTGCGGGACAAGGACTTGCGGGATGGATCAGTGACGGTCGGTCATGGTTACCGTGGCCGGCCACAGGGCGTCGGTGTCGACACCGAGGTAGCGCAGCGCGCCGGACAGGCTGCGGTACAGCTCGATCGCGGCCCGGACGTCGGCGGAGATCGTGAGCCTGAAGACCGGTCCGTCGGGGACGGCCTGGTGGCCGATGTCGACGAGCACGCGTTCGCGCACGGTGGAGCAGGAGGCGGCGAGGAAGGCTGGGATGACTTCCCCGACCATCAGCGGTGGGTCGACCGGCGCGGGTGCCTGCGGTGTGGCGCCCATGGCGTTGCGGGCGTCGTCGGGGGTGGCCCAGCGGCAGCCCTCCAGCGCCCGGCCCGAGTTGCGATGGACCGGCACGTCGGCGGTGTCGATCACGACGTCGGGAAGGCTGCCGATGACGCCCTCGTCGGTCCAGAACACCGCGCGGGCCTGTTGCCATCCGCCGTCGTCGCGGTCGTACCAGCGTTCCCAGACGGTGCCGTCGGGGTGGATGAGTAGTTCTGGGGCGTCCTGGGTGGTCGTCATCACGAGCCCTTTTCGGTGGGGTGAGAGACGGTTCGGGGCACGATCCGGTGTGGACCGTGCCCCGTGATCTGCTGTTGTCAGTGCGAGTTCTGGACGGCGGACTCCAGCAAGCTGTAGTCGTGCGCGAGTTCGGCGCAGACCTGGTTGGCTCGGGTGACGTTGGCGTTGCTGAGCGGCTTCACGACCATGGGTGTCGCGCCCCTGCACTCCACGTGAATGCCGTCGCCGTCGTACACGGCCTGCCCTGAGGTCAGCGGGACCTGCGCGCCAGGTCCGGTCGGGCTCGTGGTGCCGATGGCGTTGCAGGCGTGGGCCGTGCCGCCGACCGCGAGTGCGATCAAGGCGCTGGACAGTGCCAGTTTCAGTGCCATTACCATTCCTTTTCTGTCGTCGAGGAAGGCGGGGCGCAACCGGGTGTGGCTGCGCCCCGCTGGTATGTCTGATGTGGACCGATCAGGCCGCGTCGGCCAGAGACGCCGCGAGTTGGGCCGCGTAACCCTCGGGAACCCGCAACGCGGACCGGATGTCCTCAGGCGTGAGGGACCGGCCGAGGTCAGCGCGAAGGTCGACCAGCTTGGTTCGCATCGCGTCCGGGATCGCAGACCGCGACGGCGTAGCCGCAGCAGCCACGGCCGGTCGTGCGGGCGCGGGCGTGGTGGCCGACACCGGTTCGATGGCGGGCGAGGTGGTCGTCTGGGGAAGGCGCGGATTGCTCTCCCGGACCACTGCGGCCGTGACTCCGGCAGCCGCCTTGGGGGTGTGGCGTTCCTTGGCCTTGGTGAACCCCGTCTGGATCAAGGGCATGACCTCGGCGACGAGGAACACCACGATCGGAATCACGATGTGCACGAACACCGAGCCGGGCGTCACCTGCTCCCCAGAGCCGGCCCTCGGCCACAGGGTGGGCACGACGTTCATCACCAGCGTGGACCCGAGCAGGACCCGCTTGAGCCATTGCACGGGGCCGGTGGTCTTGTCCGGCCGGCCGGTGGGGATCGCGACGCCTCGGCTGAGCATCTCCGATTCCCAGCGCAGCAGGGTAATCAGCAGCGCGGCGAGCGCGGGTTCAACCAGCCAGCAGCCCCACCACATCGGGTCGCTGATCGGCTTGTCGCCGGCCAGGAAGTCGTGGACACCGACGGTGGTGAACCCGAGCCCGGCCGCCAGGCCCCACCACATGGAGCGGGTGACGGACACGCGGAGCCTTTCCAGGGCGACGATGTGGCGGAGCGGGTCCTCCGACAGCGCGTGCAAGTCGTGCGCCTCGTGCAGTTCGGCCCGGAGCTTGCGGACCCGGTCGGTCTCGTCCGGTGTGGACTGTTCGGTGCTGGTGCGGTGGGACATGACGCTTCACCTCCCTGGTGACGTGGACGGGGATGACAACTGGTTGCGGGCTCAGCCCTGGTTGCGGGGCGCGTAGATGTCGCGCATGAAGTCGTAGCCCTGTTTGGTGACCGTCAGCAGGTGCACGGTGACGGGCTCGGTCTTCTTGAAGTCCAGGTAGCGGGTGATCGTCCCGGTCTCCTCGGTGATGTAGCCGAGGTTGATCATGATGGACACCTGTTCGGCGTCCAGTGCGGAGCAGGGCACGGCCTTGCGGTGCTGGCCGTCGATGCGGTACACGGCGTCTCGGCCGTTCTTGCCGCGCCCCAGCCAGTGCCGCGAGATTTGCGCGATCAGGTTCCGTTGGTGCTGCCAGAAGTCCTTCTTGGACAGTTCGTACACCGTCGACACGTTCGGCATGGCGTTCTTCTTCTCCTTACGAGCGTTCACTTTGTGGGCCTTCCAGGGACTGCGCGTCGAGCAGCTGCCGCAGGTAGCGGCGGCCACGTGGGGTCAGGTTCAGCGGCACCATGGCGACCCGGCCGCGTTCGGGGACCGGCAGCCTGCACTCGGTGTCGGGCGCGTCGGTGGTGACGCATCCGCTGGCCATGAGCTCCACCAGGCACTGCTCGTGCGTGCGGGGCGCGCGGGTGGCGGTGATGTCGGTCCGCAGGTACGGCGGGCCGGTGGCCGAGGTGGGGATGAAGTAGCGGACCGCGTTCGTCCACACCAGACGGTTGGTGACGAACGCGATCTCGTCGCGGGTCGCCGGCAGTGGTGGTGTGTCACTCATCGCTCTTCAGCGCCTTGACCACAGCCGTCACGAGGATCACCAGCACGATGCCGGCAGCGACGGCGATTCCGGGGCTCGCGATCAGGGCGACCACGCCGAGGGCGGCCAGCGCGAGCATGCCGACCCCGATCAGCCGGCCGACCGCGCGCCAGGACAGCTCGAACATCAGGAGCAACTTCATGGCAGGTTCTCCGATCAACTCAGGGGATGCGGGGTGACGGTGGTAGTGCTCAACAGGGCGGTCATCACGCGGCCTCGGCCGCAGGCTTGGGCGGGTAGTGGATGGCGTGCCGCGCGGCGGCGGTCAGCCCGCCGACGACGCCGGAGGGGAAGCGGCGACGGTTGCCGGTGTGCGACTCCCAGGCCAGCTGATCGGTGCCGCACAGGTCTCGCACGGGGCAGCCGGCGCACACCTGCTGGGCCTCGCCGATGCGGTGCTGGTCCTCGAACATCTCCGGATCGGTGCCGGTGCAGGCGGCGTCGGTGCGCCAGGCGGGCTGCCGTCCGGAGCGGCCGAACAACGCCATCATCAGGGCCTTGTGGCCCGCGTAACGGGCGTCCACGTTGTTCATGCCGCCACCCCCAGGGAGGAGACGCTGGGGGCCGACAGGACCGCGTTCAGGACCGTCTCGGTGACCGGGCTGACGACCTCGGTCGGGACCAGGTGGCCGGCCAGGTGACCCGACACCGTGTGCCGCTGGTAGTCCATGGTGCCGCCCAACTCGCGGATGTCCGCGCCGGCCGAGATCTCCAGGGTTGCGGCGCCCATCCGGGCCGACAGGATCACCGCGAGGTAGCCCGAGGGCCACAGCACCCAGCGCAGTGACACGCCATCCAGGTTCGGGATCCAGGCCATCAGGTTGCGCACGCGCTGGCGTCCCTGACCCGCGCCGTAGTCGATCGCGACCGTGGGCCCGATGTCCGACAGGGTGATGGTGTTGGGGCGCGGCAGGTTCTGCGAGCGGATGTGCGACCGCAGCCGCCACAACAGGCGGTCCATGTGCCGGGTGCCCGACTGATGGGCAAGAAGTGCGCGCATGACGATCAGCCCCCTTCCAGAGGGTGAGAGTGGTTGGTGTGCAACAGGTTCTGGTATCCCCGGTCCAACTCGAATGGACGGCCCGACCACGTTCATCACGGGGCGGGGACAGTAAGCCGCGGGAAGGTCAGGCAACCGAGCGCAGGTGGCCTCGGCTGCCGGTGACGAACTCGATCAGCTCGGTGATGTCCCGGTCGCTGGTGTAGGCGGCCCGGACACGGCGCGGGGTCTTGGTCTTCTCCCCTTGCGCGTAGCCGATCCCGATGAACTCATCACCCAGCGGGATGTCATCGGCCACCGCGCCCCGCTCGCGGGCGTCCTCACCGAGCACCATGTTCGGTTGCGTCGGGGAGGAGACCCGCAGGCAGATCCGCGACGGGAACAGGTCCCGGAACTCGATCACGTCTTTGCCCGGGTCCACCGTGGTCACCACCATGGAGTGGTGCGTGGTGCGGCCCATGGACGCGATCCGGGCCAGCTTGGAGCTGATGCCCCGAGCGCTGGAGTCCTCGGTGAACGCGACCAGCGACGCCACCTCGTCCACGATCAGCACGTTGAGCGGAAACTCCTCACTGATTGGCACCGACCGCACGCCCATCTCCATGATGCGGCGCTGGGTGCGCTCCATGTCGGTGATGTAGTCGTCCAACAGTTCAAGGCACGCTCCGCCGTCGCCGCCCTTCTCCACGGTGGCGTAGGCGTGGCCGTTGACCGTGATCGGCTTGAGCGCGGCGAACTCCAGCTGTTTCGGGTCGATGATCCAGACCTTGCACAGGCCGTCGCGGATCATCGGGGCCAGGCCCCGCAGCAGTGCGAGCGGGATGGAGTTCTTGCCGGAGCCGACCGCGCCGGCCACGAGCAGGAACGACGAGGTGCCCACCAGCGACTCGGTCCACTCGTTGCCGAACTCGTCCTCACCCACGTACAGCCGGGCGGGGTCGACCTCTTTGGAGTGCTGTGGCATCTCTGGTGCGGGGATGACCTCGGTGAACGGCTCGGTGCGCTGCACGATCATCACGAACCGGCCCCGCGTGAGCGGCTCCAGTGCGACCCGCTCCGCCCGCAGGCTCGCCGTGATGTCGTCCAAACGGGACTCGAACGCCCGGATGGACTGGCCCTTGGCGGGGTGGACGTGCACGAGGTCGACGTGCGGGCTGAACGCCTGCACCTTCACCACACGCGGGTACATCGTGATGCCCTTGCGGCGATGCTCCTTGGACAGGTCCGTGGCGTCGCACAGGTCCCGCCACTTCACGCCCATGTACGGCCCGGCCCACCGTCGCCAGGCGGCCCGGACACGCGGGGCGGCGATGCTGTCGAACGAGTCCGGGTGTCCCCGGTACCAGGCCGTGACTCCCAGCGCCAATGCGCCGGTCACCGAGCCGGCCCCGATCGAGCCGAAGTGGCTCAGCAACTCCAGCTCGCCGGTTCCGAACATGGTGGGCATGGCGACCATGCTGGGGTGGCGGATGGCCCAGCGGATCGCGCGGATCTCCGGACCGATCCCCCGCCGCGAGCCGTTGTTGGTGTTCTTGCTCATTGTCGTTCCCTCCCAGGGCAAACGGGTGGTTGCGGATCTCGGTGATCCCGCCGTCCCTGGACAGGCCCAACGGTTCGGTGGGGGGTGTCCAAGGACAGCGCCAGCACCGGAACCGAAGTCGTAGCTACTTGTCGTCGAAGTGGCCGTACTCGACCAAGATGGCCAAGCGGGTCAGCTCACCGACGGTGTGAGCGATGTCCATCGTGACCCAGTGACCGACGCCGTTGCTGCGGTCTTCGGCGGTCGGAAACGCGTGCTCGTACGCGGCCTGGATCTGTTGGGTCAGGATGGAGATCCTGTTCTCCGTGCTTGTGGTCAGCTTGCTCACTGGCGTTCCTTCCTGTGTGGACGGTGCTCCCGCCGTACCTGGACGTGACCGTGAGGGCGTCCAGGGACAGCGCCAACACCGACCGTCTGACACTTAAGCGTCAAGCGGTGGGAGTGTTCTGCGGTCTGCTACTCGTCGATGGCCGCGTGACGGGCCCAGCGCAGCTCGGTGTGCAGCGTGGCCAGCGCGCGAGCGAGAACCTTGTGGCTGCCAGCGAACGCCGCGACCGGGATTCCCCGCATCGAGCGCTTGAGCTGGGCCATGGCCTCGTCCATCTCCGTCGTGAGCCGGTCGATGCTGTTCATCGGTCACACCGTCCAATCTTTGGTCGTCAGCGTCGTCTCGTGCCTCTTGCAGTCCTCGGAGAATCCGACGAGCTTGTCCCGGACACCCTTGACGAGCTTGAGCAAGTCGTCCTGGCTGGCCAGGCGGTACGTCCGGCCCTTGACGCGAGGGTTCATCCGCCGGATCTCGCGCTCCGCCACCGGCAGTGTGGACACCAGGACCTCAACGCAGGTCAGCATGGTGTCGTACTTGCGCTTGGCCCGCCGCAGCATCATCTGTTTCACGGTCTTCTTCGGCATGGTGCTATGCGCTCCTTCGTGTTGCGTTTCCGTTGCTGGGCAACGGCTTGAGGGCGTTCCATCGACTGAGCATGATTCGGGTGTTCCTGGGCACCAGGACCGACTGGCCGGTCTTCTCGCCGTAGCGGGTCTGGAACCGGTGGTTGCCACCGACCGTGACCAGCTTCTTGGTGATCAGCTGGTGCAGCGCGTCGGCCTCCCAGAAGATCAGCGGCCGGACGATGCCGTCCTCGCCGAGGCGGTGCGGCTGACCGGTCGGGCCGATCAGCACGTACGGACGCGAGCTGATCGCGTACTCCAACACCTTCTTGATGGTCTCCATGTTGTTGACCACCTTCGGCGGTTTCTTGGCGGTCGACGTGTCCTCGATCGTGTTGCCGAACAGGTCCTCACTCACGACCGTCACCTCCCGTCATGTCGCCCACGACGTTGGCCCACAGGACCAGCGACGGGCCGTCCATCTCCAGCAGCGACACGGCCACCGTCACCTCGTTCAGGACCGTGTCCCTGCCGTCGCTGGTGCTCATGAGCTCGGGCCAGTTCTCGACCACGCGCCGCAGCGCGGACCGCAGGAAGCCCCGGGCGAAGTGCAACGCCTCGTCAGGGTTGTCGATGTTCACGCCGCGTCCTTTCCGGTCGGGTTGGTGTACGGCGGCCGGTTCGGGTTGCGGCGGGTCGACAAGGCCACAACCTTGTTGCCGGTCCGCGTGGTGAGCAGTCCGGCGACCCGGTACGGGTTGGGCGCGTCCTCGTCCCCCGCAGCCGGGGTGATGCGGACGAGCGTCAACGTGGTGCGTGCCATCCTTTTTCTCCATTCCAGTTGCGGAAACACGGCCGGCCCCGGGCACACGCTCGTGTAGACACGTGGTCCGGGGGCGACCGAATCCCCCGGCGCACAACGACTTCGTGCGCCTGAGATCAGCCGGATTTAGGCATGGCTCTATCCACTGTGGAGTTCTCAAAGAACAAGAAGCGCAACGGTTTACGGCGCGCGTCATCGCGAGAAGACGCCTTCCAACGCTGTGCTAGTGCCTGTGGCCCGACTTGAACGGGGCGGCCCCACCGCGATCTCCTGGGGGCACAGGCGAAGCTGTCAGGCGGCGGTGCGGGCCGCCATGTGGGGG
This sequence comes from Kutzneria sp. NPDC051319, assembly GCF_040682195.1. Lineage (NCBI taxonomy): Bacteria > Bacillati > Actinomycetota > Actinomycetes > Pseudonocardiales > Pseudonocardiaceae > Kutzneria > Kutzneria sp. NPDC051319. Next base: position 203,175 of record NZ_JBFBAM010000009.1, read on the forward strand.
GACTCGGGCGTCAGGCCCTCGGCGACGAAGGACCAGCCGACGTAGCCGATCGCGTCCTCGGTGCCGGTGTCCCGGCGGGCGTTGCGGTGCGGCATCGCGGTGATGCTCACCGACAGGTTCCGCAGGCTCACGTACTGGCCTTCCTCGAAGTCCGAGCCGGGGTCGCTGGTCAGGGTGACCTTGACTTCCTCGCCCTTCTGTCGGTAGCCGTCCGCCGAGGCCTTCTTCTTGCAGAACAGCGTCACCGTGTACTTGGGGTCGTCGGTGCCGAAGATCGTGTCCGGGATCAGGATCTCCCGGCCGTTCTCCTTGGTCTTGCGCATCTTCATCTCGGGCGCCTCCACGATCATCAGGCGGTAGCCGTCCAGGATGGCGGGGATGTTCTTCAGCATCGGATGTCATCTCCTCAGTTGTACTTCCTGGCTAGCCAGGCGGTGTGATGACCAATCTGCCTTACCTGGCTAGCCATGTCAACACCGGACTGTAAAGTCACCCGTCTTGGCTAGTCAGGTGTACTCTGACCTGCATGCCTGCTGATGTGGACGACCTGGACGACCTGGACCCAGACGACACGCGTCCCGTGTCGGAGCAGCTCACGAGCTTGTTGCGGGCTGCGATCCTCACGCGCAAGTTCGAGCCGGGGGACAAGTTGCCTTCGCAGCCCGCCCTCGCTCAGCGGTACGGCGTCGCACGCGAGACCGTCAAGCGCTCGCTTGAGCCTCTCCAGTCGGAACGGCTGATCATCAGTCGCCAGGGGAGTGGGGCCTACGTCCGTGCGCAGACCCAGAAGCCGGTAGGTCTGCGGCCGCACATCGAAGCGGCGTTCGAGCGAGAGGACGTCACGATTGACTTCGCTGGCTTCTCAGGGGAGACACTGAACAACACGATTGCTGAGATTCTCGACAAGGTTCGTGCGGGGCGTCTTACTCCTCAAACTCTTGCTGTTCGAATCTTGCTTTCTGACACTAACGTGCCGCTTGCGCTGCCTCGGCGAAGCGATATTGAGGAAGACGACCCCGCTGTTCGAAAGCGTTCGGGTCGTATTACGCGCCGGGCGGTCGAAGGGATTGTCGAAGCCGTAGCGGAACTTGAAGACCTCGGCTTGCTGAATTCAACCAAGGCTGAGGTTCGTGTGCACAGTGCCTCGCCTCTTTTTAAGCTCTACATCATTAATGGCGAAGAAGCCTTCTTTGGCTTCTATCCTGTTCTTAAGCACACTGTCACCATCGACAAAAAGCCCGTGCCGATCTTCGATCCTATGGGCAAAGATGCTGCACTCTTTCATTTCTCGGTCGCCGACGACAGCGGTTTGCCGGGCAAGAGCTATGTGGAGGAAGCGCAAACTTGGTTCAACTCTGTGTGGGACACGATCAGTCGCGAGTACGCCGAATGACATCAGCTGGCGACCTCATGCTTGCGGCGCAAGGTCTTCTTCTCGACTTTGATGGACCCGTCTGCTCCGTTTTTGCTGGCTGGGCAGCGTGTGACGTCGCTGCGCACCTTCGTGACCGTATCGCCAAGCAAGGCGTGGATGTACGCCCTGTAGACGTAGAATCGGATCCGCTCGCTATCCTTGTTTGGATCGGCGAGCGGCATCCTGACCTTGTTGAGTCGGTTGAAACCTGGTTGTGCCTTGCGGAAGAATCTGCGGTACGTACTGCCGAACCTGCGAACTATTCCGATGCTCTGATAAGGTCTTCTTTTCGGAGTGGCAGGCCGGTTGCCATCGTGAGTAATAACTCGGCGGGTGCAATTCGTCTATACCTCGAATCCCGAGATCTTTTGCGGTATGTAGCAGTAATTTCAGGGCGTGAATTCGCTAGGCCGGATCTGATGAAACCACATCCGAATTCACTGTGTGTCGCCGCTGATGGCCTGAATTTGTCGCCTCATGATTGCTTACTGGTAGGTGACAGTGTCACGGATGTGGTCGCGGCGAAGTCTGTCTCCGCGCGGTCCGTCGGCTATGCCAATCGTGTGGAGAAGGTCCAGAAGCTGGCCGACGCCGGTGCCGATGCCGTGGTCACAACGCTCGAACCGCTTGCCCTCGCGGTCGCTGGCGACTAGGCGGACGTCACGTGCCTAGGCACTCGTTCATAGTTTCTTTTCTCCATCAAGGCGGCCCCCTCACGGGGGCCGCTGGTCGTCCATGCCCAAGCCGGCCGCTCAGCCCTTATCCGGCCTCGTCACTTTGCGGTCGCGCCAAGGGGACCTCCGGCCCCCGGCGCGCCGCGTAGGCCGGGGGCACGCGGCCGGCATAGACGACCAGCGGAAGATCCCCCCGCGAGGAGCCCGCAGCGGCAAGCCGCGGGAAGGTGTCCAGTCCAAAGAGGACGCTCGCCGCTAGGCAGGCCAACAGGATGGCGGGGGAGTAGAGCCGGCTGCGGTTCGGGCGTGACCTTGACCGTGCCATCCCATCGACCTCCCCGAGGGCAATCACACGCGTCAAGGGGGCCGACCCAGCCCAAGCCACCGGACAGCGGGTAAGTGCCCCCTTGACACGCGTGATCGGGCTGCGCCAGGTCGACGGGATGGCACGGAGGCCCTCCCTTGTGGGTGAGGAGTTCTCGGAAATGGCGGTTTACCTGCGGATATATCTTGACGATTAAGTGTCAAAGAGCTAGAATGGAGATACAACAAGCAAGGTAGGGGAGGCGCCAGCGATGTCCGCACCAGCCGCTACGCTCACCACCATTACCACGCAACTCGTGTCCGCATTCGAAGCAGCCTGGCGCGCTATCCAGCAGCGCCACCCCGACGTGCCCGAAGTGGTCGTGACCTTCGGCTCGGGGACGCTGGGCATGAAGGCCGGCCAGACCCGCCTCGGACACTTCGCGGCCGCGCGCTGGCAGCACGGGGAGCAGCAACTCCCGGAGTTGTTCATCTCCGGCGAGGGCTTGCAGCGGGGCGCGCTGGAGGTGCTCGGAACGCTGCTTCACGAGGCCGCTCACGGCCTGGCCCACGTTCGCGAGATCAAGGACACCTCCCGGCAGGGCCGGTACCACAACGCCAAGTTCAAGGCGCTGGGCGAGGAGCTGGGCCTCACGCTCGCCGAGGACATGACCATCGGGTGGAGCCTCACGACCGTCCCGGAGACGACCGCCAACGCATACGCGGCGGAACTGGACGAGCTGGGCGCTGCCCTTGTCGCCTGGCGCTACGCCGAGGTGAACGCGACCGGCAAGAAGAAGAGCACCAACTTGGCCGTCGCCGTATGCGCCTGCTCCCGCAAGATCCGTGTCGCCCGCACCACGCTGGCCGAGGCCCCGATCACCTGCGGCGCGTGCGGCTGCGCCTTTACGACGGCGGACGGCGACGAGTAAGGGAGAAGGATCTTGCATGCCTGGAGTGAATGTGTCAAATGACGCATTCGATTTCGCTATGGTGCGGTAGGACTGTCCGTCATGCCCCTACCCCACTCACTGATGCGTCGCCGTAAACGAGACAGTGTCTTCCTGCTGCCCCTGGGAATTCACATAGCGCTCGTGCTCGTGGTGGCTATGGCCTCTACCGCGTTCATTGGAATCCTTATATGGTTCGCCCTGGGGCGGCCATTGCTGGAAAGCGGTACGTGGACGACTAGTAACAGTTTCGATCTCGCCAAGATTGTACTTTCCGTTGCCGGCGGGATTGGAGCGGTCGTTGCCCTTGTTGTTGCCTACCGTAGGCAGCATCTTAGTGAGGCTGCCGAGCGTCGTGAAGATGCAAAGCTCTTTGCAGAGCGATTTACCAAAGCTGCCGACCAATTGGGTTCGGACAAGGCTCCGGTGCGGCTGGCGGGAATGTATGCACTAGAAGGTCTGGCGCAGGGCGCGTCAACGCAACGTCAGACCATTGTTAATGTGTTGTGTGCATATCTGCGAATGCCTTATGCTCCGCCAGATTTCTCATTCTCGGAAAATTTGGTCGATTCTGCGAAGGTAGTTTCCGGTGGTGCATTGACATTTGGACTGGGGAGCGTTGTTGGCGACAATGTGACACAGGCGACGCAATCCGAGTGCGAACAAGAACGGCAAGTGCGGCTAACCGCACAGCGTATCATTGCCGCGCATCTCGGCGCTCGCTCTGGTGAAGCGTTGTGGGAGGGCGTTGATTTGGACCTAACTGGGGCCACACTCCTGGACTTCAATCTAGCCTATTGTCGGGTGCGCACTGCCAACTTCACGGGGACGACTTTCGTTGGCGCGACGTGGTTTCGGGGCGTAGAGGTTGACGGTTACGCTTGGTTTGGTGGGGCGGCGTTCAATGGGATGGCGGTGTTTGTTGGTGCGAGATTTGAGGGAAGCGCGAACTTTTCTGAAGCGCAGTTTAGGGATTATGTAGGGTTTGGTGAGGCGAAGTTTGGCGACGTGGCCTTTTTTGATGATGTTCAATTTGACGCTGGCGTTAAATTTGGCGGGGCAACATTTGGCGAGTATGTCAAATTTGACCAAGCGATCGTTCGGTTGGATACTTCATCTACGGTGGAGCGTATTTGGCCGGACGGCTACACTGTCGAGGTGGGTGAGGAGTCATCTCATCCCTTGGGGCGTGAAGGCCGTTGGGGGAATGTAGTCAGTATCGCCGATAGCAGTGAATCGTGATGTCGCCCTGATCGCGCCTTGTCAACCTACGGCAACTGCTCCCCAGCTGAAGATAGCTAGCCATCAGTGCAAGGCGGTACCGTTGGCTCGTGCCTGATGATGACGAGCTTGAGCAGCGCGTACGGCAGCTGGAGCACGACCACCGGCTGACGCGCTGGTACACGGGCCGGGTGGACCGGGACCTGGCGGAGATCGCGGCGACGCAGACTGAGCACACGGAGACGCTGGCGGCCCACACCGGGCGGTTCGACTCGGTGGACGCCCAGTTGCGGAGCCTCACGCAGATGGTGGGGGAGGTGCTGCGGCGGCTGCCGGAGCCGGACGGGCCGGAGGGGCCGACCGCGGGGCTGTCGGAGTAGCGGGATCAAGATCAACGCCATGCTTTACCCGTGTAATTGGGCGGCAGGCACCCGCAGATGATGGTAAGCGTCAGCAACGACGGCAGAGAGATTTCCCAAGTGCCGCAAGGGGGTGGGTGACAATGGCAAACGTCAGCAAGATCAAACGGCAAATCGCAGGGTTGCTGGTTCGAGTCCAGCTGGAGGAGCCAAACCCCCAGGTCAATGACCTGGGGGTTTTATCTTGTGGCCCGTTTCCGGGGCGGGGCATTCGTGACTGCGTCCATCACCCAGGGGGACAGCCGCTGACGAGCGGGCGGTCAGCTTCCGGGTAGGCGGATCGACTGGGCGTGGTGGAAGGTGTCCAGCGGATCCCAGCGGGCCTTGACCTGCTGGAGGCGCGGGTAGTGCGCTCCGTAGTACAACGTCGGCCACGGCACGCCGGAGCGGTTCCAGGTGGGGTCGCCCAGGTCGACGTCGGGGTAGTTGATGTAGCAGCCGTCGGTGAGCTCGTTGGCCACGGGCACGCCGCCGGTGTCGGGGAAGACGCCGGAGTAGGCGTCGCGCACCCAGCCGATGTTCGCGGGGTCGGCGGCGGGGTCGCTCCAGAATGACTGGATCAGCAGTTTTTGCACGGAGTCGCGCTGGACCGCGGCGGTCGAGTCCGGCCCGGCGGCGTTGACCTGGCCGCCGTAACCGAACAGCACGGCGCCGGAGGCGGGGTTGGCGACGTCGGTGCGGGTGAGCTGGTCGTAGAGGGCACCGGCCTGCTCGTCGCGCAGGGCGCGGCGGAAGTACGCGGCCTTGTGCTTGCCGCGCAGGGTCGGATCGATCAGCGGCGGCGTGCTGACGCCGAGCAGCCGGGTGGCCTGCAGCCACGGCAAACGCCTTGGCTGCGCCAGTTCCGGGGAGGCGGCGATGTCGCCGATCCGCCCGGTGGCCGGAATCGAGGCGCCGACGCCGTCCAGGATGGCGGCGCGGAACTCGGCCAGCCGGGTGCCGGCGTCCGGTGCGTCGCTGTTCACCAGGATCAGCATCCCGAGGGCGCCGGCGTTGCGGTGGTTGAGCGCCAGGATCGACGACACCACACGGGAAGGACTGTCCGGCTCGCTGTTCGCCTCGTGCCAGCGGCCGAAGTTGCGCAGGAGTCGGGTGAAGGTGGCGCGATCCATGCTCGCCCAGTCCAGACCGACCATGTTCACCAACACGGTCGCCGGGGGTCGGGGAAGCAGCGACTGCGGACTGCTGCCGACAGCGTTGGGCGACCGCATCCAGTATTTGGTGACGATGCCGAAGTTTCCGCCGCCACCACCGGTGTGGGCCCACCACAGATCCCGGTTCGGGTCGTTGTCCTCACGAGTGGCGACCACTGTGCGGACCGTCCCGCTCTGATCGACCACAACAACTTCGACGGCGTACAGATGATCCACCGTCAGACCGTGCAACCGGGACAGCAGGCCGTAGCCGCCGCCCATGATGTGACCTCCCGCGCCCACGGAGGGACACGAACCTCCGGGGATGGTCACCGACCAGTGGCGCAGCAAGGTGTCGTACACCTGGGACAGCTTCGCCCCGGGCCGCACGGCGAACGCGCGCATGGCCGGGTCGAAGTCGACCTGGTCGAGCAGCGACAGGTCGAGTATCACTCGGGTGTTGTCGTCGTACACGAAGTTCTCGTAGCAGTGGCCGCCGCTGCGCACGGTGAGCCGCCGGCCGCCGCGCACCGCGTCCTGCACGGCGTGCGCCACCTGCTCGGTCGTGGTGGGCAGCACGACCTGGTCCGGACGGGCCTGCCACCGGGTGTTGTTGCCCACCACCAGTGCCGGGTAGCGGGAATCGTCGGGACGCACGACCACGGTGTCACCCGGCCCGGCGGTGGCCCCCGGTTGCTCGGCCGCCGCGGCCCGGCCGGGCAGGCCGGCCAACAAGGCGGTGGCTGGTGCGCTCGCCAGTATCCGGCGGCGGCTGATCTGCTGGCCGCTCACGCGGTCAACTCCTCTCCGGGCAGGATCCGGGCCAGCTCGACGCGTGACCGGATGTCCAGCTTTCTGAAGATCCGCCGCAGGTGGTAGTTCACCGTGTGCGGCGACAGGCTGACCCGGGTGGCCACCTGCCGGTTGGTCATGCCCGTGCCGACCAGCTGGGCGATCACCCGCTCGGTGTCGGTGAGGCAGCCGAGCTGGGCGGTGTCCGAACCGGTGCGGGCCGGGCCGGGTCGACCGACCCGCTGGGCTGGCAGCCGCAGCTGGATCGTCCGGACCTCGGTGCGCAGCTGCCGCAGCACGGACACCGGAATGCGTTCCAGGATGTCCTGCCGCGCCGTCCCGTCCCGGAAGAACAGGGTGTCGTCGCCCTGGCACAGGACCCGGTTGCGTAGTGCCTCGTTGATGACCGGCAACAGCGCTGCCACCGGTTGTCGCAGCAGCAGGGCGACCTCGCCCGGAACGAAGGCCGTGCCAACGACGGCGGCCACCTGCAAGAAGTACTCGCAGTCCAGGGAAAGCGCCGGAGATTGGCCGGATTGGTTCGAGACCCGCTCGGCGGCCGGACTGTCGTCGGGACGCGCAGGATCGGTCGAATCGGACATGATTCCCCCCCAAGAATCACCCAGGTACAGCCTTGTGCGAGCTGGTCATTCACCGCCGCCGACCGCGGCGTCCCCCTTGTTCCCCGTCTTGCCTGTAACCGTTTTCTGTTCGGTCGCGGTGCGGTGCAGCTCGTCGACTATCGTGACCAGTGTACCAGCGAAGTACGCCTCTGTTTTCGACAGGAATTCCGGTTCACGCTCCGCGCGTTCCGCTCCGGCCGGGGACAGCACGATCGTCAGGGTGAGCGAAACCCCTTGTCCGTCAACGGAGATCTGATTGATGATCGTTTCGAGGTCTGGGTCGGTGAGCTGTTCGAAAACGACCCTCCGCTTCGGTTCGAACGTCACGCGCTCCTGTTGTCGAACGGTGTCCGCGATGGTGATCTCGCGGACGAAACCGGCCTCGGTCTTTTCGAGCACGGAGCATGCGGTGATCGCGGGAATGTAGCCGACCGGATTCTCTGCCTTGTTCCGCAGGCCGGTCCACAGTTCTTCCACGCTGAGCTGTACGGGAAGCGTTGAAACCAGGTTTCGCACTGATTTCAGCCTTTCTTGGCGACGATCATGTGTCACGGGCCGCCGTGGCCGAGCATGGATCAGCCCAACGAGGCGGCCATGTGACGAGCCTCGCAGGGCCGCGCATCGCCGGCATCACGTGTTCACGTGATTTCTTGCTGATCAAGACTGAATAGATTATCGGATGCCGGATGTTCTGGCCGGCCGAAGTGTGCGGAAACCACTGTGTGATCGAAAGGATACGAAACGTGTCGGCAGAGGGAAAGACCGCGATCGTCACGGGCGCCTCACGGGGCATCGGACGCGCGATCGCCGAGCGGCTCGGCCGTGACGGCGCCCAGCTCGTCGTGCATTACCAGAAGAACAAGGAGGGCGCCGAGGAGGTCGTCGCGGCGGTGCGGAAGGCCGGCGGGCGGGCGATGTCGGTGGCCGGCGACGTCTCGTCGGCCGCCGACGTGCGCGCCGTGTACGAGGCGGCCCGAACCGAGTTCGGCGGCGTGGACATCGTCGTCAACAACGCCGCGATGGGTGCGGGCGGGCCGATCGAGTACATGTCGGAAGCCGAGTTCGACCGCGTGGTGGCGGTCAACCTGCGCAGTGTGTTCCTGTCCGGTCAGGAGGCCGTCCGGCACCTCGCCGACGGCGGCCGGATCGTGAACGTGGGCGCCAGGGTGCCGGCCGCCGCCGTCTCGATGCTGGGCGTGTACGGCGCCACCAAGGCCGGGGTGGAGGTGCTGACCCGGTCGCTGGCCCACCAGCTGGGCGGCCGGGGCATCACGGTGAACGCGGTGGGACCCGGCCCGACGGACACCGACATGCTCGGTCCCGACGCCCGGGCCAACCTGGCCATGATCGTGAACGGCACCCCGCTGGGCCGGCTCGGCCTGCCGGCCGACGTCGCCGGCGTGGTGTCCTTCCTGACCGGCGCGGACGCCGGCTGGATCACCGGCCAGACCATCTACGTCGACGGCGGCTTCAACTAGGGAATCCGCCGGACATTCATGTGATTCAGGGGAGGAATTGCACATGTTCGGAGTCACACGCCGCCGGTTCCTGACGGGACTCGCGGCGGGGGGTGGTGTGGCATTGGCCAACGGTCTGATGTCGCCGGTCGCCGAGGCGGCGACCGGCGACACCGTCGCGCCGAGCGCGCTGACCGTAGGCCCGACCGATCCGCGCTACGGGGACCTGGTGCGGGGCACGAACCTGAGGTTCACCGGTCAGCCGCAGTCCGTGCGGATCGTCACGAGCGCCGACCAGGTCGTGCCGGTTGTGCGCGAGGCCGTGGCGGTGGGCAAGCGGGTGGCGGTGCGCAGTGGCGGGCACTGCTACGAGAACTTCGTGGCCGATCCGGCCGTGCAGGTGGTGCTGGATCTCGCCCAGCTGTCCGACGTCGGCTACGACCCGGTGCGGTGCGCCTTCTACGCCCAGCCCGGCGCGACGTTGGAGAAGGTGTACAAGGCGTTGTTCCGAGGCTGGGGGGTGACGATTCCCGGCGGCACCTGCCCGTCGGTCGGAGTGGGGGGCCACATCGCGGGCGGCGGATATGGCGCGCTGTCCCGGTTGCACGGTCTGACGGTGGATCATCTGTACGCCGTCGAGGTTGTCGTGGTGGATCAGGGTGGGACGGTCCGGACGGTGGTGGCCACTCGTGAGGACAACGATCCGAACCGGGATCTGTGGTGGGCCCACACCGGTGGTGGCGGTGGCAACTTCGGCATCGTCACCAAGTACTGGTTCCGCTCGCCCGGGGCCGGCACCGGTGACCCCGGCGGGCTGTTACCCAGACCGCCCGCCGAGGTGCTCGTGTCGGACGTGTCATTCCCCTGGAGTTCGCTCACCGAGCAGGGTTTCGCGCGGTTGCTGCGCAACTACGGCGACTGGATGACCGACCACAGTGGACTCGACCCGTCCGACCAGGGACTGTTCAGCCAGCTCAAGCCCCAGCACCAGGTGGCCGGCTCGTTCGCGCTGACCACCCTGGTCGACGGCTCCAGACCGAACGCCGACCAGACGCTCGACGGCTTCCTGGCCGCGATGTCGGCCGGCACCGGCGCCACCCCGATCGTCAACGAGCGCCGCCGCCTGCCCTGGCTGCACGGGGTGGAATGGCCCGGCTTCACCGGCGGGCGCAACCCGACGTTCCGGTTCAAGATCAAGTCGGCCTATCTGAAGACCGGCTTCACCGACGGCCAGATCGCCGCGATACACCACCACCTGACCCGCACCGACCACCAGAACCCGTTCTCCCTGCTGCTGATCACGTCCTACGGCGGACAGGTCAACACCGTGGCGCCGGACGCGACCGCGGTCGTCCAGCGGGACTCGGTGCTCAAGCCGCAGTTCGTGACGTTCTGGAACGACGGGGACGACGCGGCCAACATCGCGTGGGTGCGGGAGCTGTACCGCGACGTGTTCGCCGGCACCGGCGGCGTGCCCGTGTCGAACGACCGGCAGGACGGCGCGTACATCAACTACGCCGACGTCGACCTGGCCGATCCGGCCTGGAACACCTCCGGCGTGCCCTGGTCGACGCTGTACTACGGCGGGAACTACCCGAGGCTGCGCCAGGTGAAGAGCAAGTGGGACCCGGGCAACCGGTTCCGGCACGCGCTGTCGGTCGAAACGGCCTGACCGGACGTCGCGGCCGCCGGGTGTGAGCCCGGCGGCCGCGATCGTCGGTCGTCCACTCCGCGATCAGGCGGCAGCGGCGCTGCGGCGCATGATCAGCCGCGTGAGCAACGCACCGACCAGTGCCACTCCCGCGGCGCACCACAACGCGGTCGAGTAGCCGACCACCAAGGCGTGCAACGGACCGTCCGGCGCGCCGATCGCGAGGTTGTGCTCGGTGCGGCTGTCCGCGACCACGGCCAGGACCGCCAGGCCGAGTGCCCCGCCCGCCTGGTAGGTGGTGGTGGCCAGGCCCGAGGCGGCGCCGGCGATCGGGCCGTCCAGCCCCATGGTGCACACCACGAACGACGACACGATCGACATGCCGAGGCCGAACGACCAGACCGTCGCCGGCACCACGAACGTCATCACGACGGATCCGTGCTCGCTGATCGTCAACGCCCACGCGGCCAGCGCCACCGTCTGCACCAGCAGACCGAGCATCAGCACGTTGTGCGGGCCGCGCCCCAGCAGCCGCGGCGCCACCTGGGTGCCGAGCAGCATGCCGATCGGCACCGGCAGGTAGATCAGTGCCGCCTCGGTCGAGCCGAAGCCCTCCACCTTCTGCAGGAACAGCGTGATCAGGAAGAACGTCCCGATCAGGATGGTGCCGACCAGCGCGAAGATCGTGTTGCCGAACACGATGGAACGCCTGCCCAGCAGCACCGTGGGGATCATCGGCCGGGCGGCCGTCCGCTGCCGCACCACGAACGCCACCAGCAGCACCAGCGCCCCGGCGTACTCGCCTAGCGTCGCCGCCGACGTCCAGCCCTGCGCGCTGCCGCCGACGGTGGCCAGGATCAGCAGCACCAGGCCGCCGGTCGCGGTCACCGCGCCGATCACGTCGAGCGAACCCCCGCCGGACGGCACCGTCGATGGCAGCAGCCGGATCGCCGCCACCAGCACGATCAGGCCGATCGGCCCGTTGATCAGGAAGATCCACTGCCAGGCCGCCGTGGTCAGCAGTCCGCCGAGCACGAGGCCGACCGGCGCGGCCACGCCGGCCATGCCGCTGAACATGCCGATCGCCTTGTTGCGCTGGGGGCCTTCGGGAAAGATGTCGGTGATCAGGGCCAGCGCCGCCGGGGTGACCAGCGCCGCGCCGATGCCCTGCAGCAGTCGGAACAACACGAGTTGCCACGGCTGTTGGGCCGCCGCGCAGGCCAGCGAGAACACGGCGAACATCGCGACGCCGGCCACGAACAGCCGCTTGCGGCCGACGATGTCGGTGGCCTTGCCGGCCAGCAGCATGAAGCCGGCGAAGCCCACCACGTAGCCGTTGACCACCCAGGCGATGGTGGTGGGCGAGAAACCGAGGTTGTGCTGGATGGACGGCAGCGCGATGTTGACCACCGACGCGTCCATCACCGACATGAACTCGATCAGGGCCAGGACCCAAAAGACCCGCCAGGGCCCGCCGCCGGCGGCGGGCCGCGCGGGCTCCGCGGTCGCGGGCCGCCCTCCATTGATCTGACTGTCCATTCGAGTGAGCTCGCTTCCGAAGTCGGGTGGGCCTGCGCGTTCACAAGCCGCGCGCGTATCGATAATGGAGCTGTCGAAGGCCATCGACATCACGTGTTCCCGTGATGCGGCATCCCGGGTCAATTGGGCACCATCACATCGGAAACGCGCGACGCGCCTCGCTCGGCCGGTCCGGGACGGTAGGCGCCGCAACATATATCCCTGGAGGGCTGATTCGTATGGTGTCGTTCAACCATACCGTCCTGGTCGAGGAGTCCGAGGGCGTGCGGCTCTCGGCGGACACGTTCTGGGAAATCCTGGTCGGCAAGGCAAGAAATCCGGTGCGCTACGTGCCGTCCATCACGGCGGCGCGAGTGATCGAGGACCGGGGGGACGAGTTCGTTCGGGAAATCGTGCTCCGGGGTGCTTTCACGGTTCGGGAGCGGGTTCGCCTGGAGCCCCCGAACCGCATCGTGTTCGAGCAGCTGGACAATCCGGATCTGGCCGTCATCACGAACGAGATCGGCGCCGACGAGGCCGGCCGGCTGACCTTCACCTTCGGCGCCGTGCTGTCCCCCGCCGGTCTGGAGCGCAGCCGCCGGGAACCCGGCTTCATCGCCGAGAACGACCTGCTGTTCTACGACACCGCCCGCGCGACGGTGAACACCACGCTGCTGTACGCGGAGCTGAACCAGCAGCTGATCGACCGTTAGGAGCCCGTTGTTCTCGACAATGGGCTCGCCTGCGCAGCAACGAACACGAGGAAAGGCACGACGGTGACCGGACGTGTAGTGCATTTCGAATTGCCGGCGGACGAGCTGGCCCGGGCGACGAGCTTCTACGGCGAGGTGTTCGGCTGGGGCCTGATCCCGACCGGGCCGGGGTCCGCGCTGGCGCGGACGGCGCCGAGCGACGAGTACGGCCAGCCGACCGACGCCGGCGCCATCAACGGCGCGTTCGCCGCGCGGCAGGCGCCGATCACCGTGCCGGTGGTCACGATCGGCGTCGACGACATCGAGAAGACCCTGGAGCGCGTCGAGGCCCACGGCGGCCGACGGGTTCAGGCGAAGACGCCGGTCGGCGACTTCGGCTTCGTCGCCTACTTCACCGACACCGAGAACAACACGGTCGGGCTGTGGGAGTACGCGGCGAAGTCCTGAGCTCGGCCGACCGGGGCCGGCGTCGACCTCGACGCCGGCCCCGCTGCCGATCCAGCACTACCCGCACGAGTAGTGCGGCCCCCGCTCCGCTTCGGCTAGTTTGGTAATGCAGGCCGAATTCGGCGCATGCACGACGATCATGGTCGGAGCATTCAAGGGGGGAACCGGTGGCCCGCGACCTATCACGGGAAACTGCGAACAATATTTCTGATCCACCCGGTGTTGTCGACGGAAGATTATCTTCTTCATCGGCGGGACAGCAGCCGGAATGGGAGGAGGATTCCGCCGTCGCCGCCGTGCGCGCCGAACTCGCGGCCCTTCCGCCGCTTGTCGGCCTGGACGAGGTCGCGACGCTGGGAAAACTGCTCGCCGAGGTGGCGGCGGGCGAACTCCAGGTCATTCAGGCCGGCGACTGCGCGGAGGACCTCCGGGAGTGCGAGCCGGATTTCGTCAGCCGAAAGGTCGGGTTGCTGGATTCGCTGGCCGGACTGATGCGGGCCAACTCCGGGAAACCGGTCATCCGGGTGGGGCGGATCGCCGGGCAGTTCGCGAAGCCGCGGTCGAACCCGACCGAACGACGGGGCGACGTCGAGCTGCCGGCCTTTCGGGGGCTGCTGGTCAACGGCCCGGAGTTCGACCGGGCCAGCCGTCGACCGGATCCGCGACGCATGCTCACCTGTCACCACGCGGCCGCGCGGACCCTGGACTTCCTGCGCAGCGGCACCGTAGTGCCGGGGGAGCCGGCGGTGTGGGCCAGTCACGAGGCGCTGGTGCTGGACTACGAGCTGCCCCAGGTCCACCGGGACCACGCCGGCCGGCCGCTGCTGACCTCGACGCACTGGCCGTGGATCGGCGATCGCACCCGGCGGCTGGACGGCGCGCACGTCGGCCTGCTCGCCTCGGTCGCAAACCCGGTCGCCTGCAAGATCGGCCCGGGCGTCTCGCCCGCGGAGGCCGTCGCGCTGGCCGCGGCCCTGGACCCGGACCGGATTCCGGGCAGGCTGACGTTCATCGCCCGGATGGGGGCGAACCTGGTCGCCGACCGGCTGCCTGACCTGGTGGCCGCGATGCGGGCGGCCGGCCGTCCGGTGATCTGGCTGTGCGATCCCATGCACGGCAACACGATCAGCGTCGGCGGCCGCAAGACTCGGCTGCTGCCCGCGCTGCGCCACGAGGTCACCGAGTTCCAGCGGGTGCTCGCCGCGCAGGGTGTCGACGCGGGCGGTCTGCATCTGGAGACCACGCCGTTGCCGGTGCGTGAGTGCCTTGAGTCCGAACAGGACGATGCGAACGGCCCGTACACGACGCTGTGCGACCCCAGGTTGAACACCCAGCAGGCGCTCGGGTTGGTCGAGGCCTGGACCCGGGTGGCGGTGCTGCGCTGACCGGAATCCGGGATTTGCACTGGAGCGGCCGGGTAGGCTCGGTGGAGGACACGAGGGCGTTCATGCGTTCTGTCGGCATCCGGGGGAGGACTGCGGGCATGGTGCCTGGCAATCCGTTGGTCGGCCGCGAGGCCGCCGTGCGGCGATTGCGTGTGGCGATGGCGGCGGTGGCCGACGGCACGGGTGGCTGCGTCCTGGTGGACGGGCCGGCCGGCATCGGCAAGACGCGGCTGCTGGCCGAGATCGCCGTGCATGCCGGCGAGCAGGGCCTCGCGGTGGCCAGGGCGGCCGCGGCCGAGCTGGACCGGATCGCCCCGCTGAGCGCGCTGCTGCGGGCGTTGCGCGCCGCCGACCCGCCGGTGCTGGACGACGCGGCCATCGCCGAGCTGGCCGACGAGAAGAGCAGCCGGTTCTGGGTGCTCGACCGGCTCGGCGACCTGATCGAGGAGTACACCGCGACCCGGCCGCTGCTGGTGATTCTCGACGACATCCACTGGGCGGACGAACTCAGCGCGCTGGCGCTGCGGATCCTCGTGCCGGCCCTGCGCAGCTCGCCGGTGCTGTGGCTGCTGGCGCGCCGGCTGGACACCGGGGACGGGCCGACGCGACAGGCGGTCGACCGGCTGGCCGCCGAGGGCGCCGACACCCTGACCCTGCCGCCGCTGGCCGAGGCCGGCATCGCGCGGCTGTGCGAGCTGGCGTTGGGCGCGGTTCCGGACGACGCGCTGTTGGAGCTGGTCCGGCGGTCCGGCGGAAACCCTTTCCTGGTCGAGCAACTCCTGCGGGCGCTGCTCGACGACGGCCGGGTGGCGATCGACGGCGGCCGGGCCGAGCTGGCGGCCACCGAGCTGCCGCGAGTCTTCCTCAACATCGTCGACCAGCGGCTGCGTTCGCTGAGCCCGGAAGCGCGGCGGCTGGTCGACGCCGTGTCGGTGGTGGGCGGCCCGGTCACGCTGCACGAGGCGGCCGGGCTCATCGGCGTGCCGGCCGTGCAGCTGTTCGACGCCGCCGAGGAAGCGGTCCGCGCCGATGTGTTGGTGCACGCGGGTTTCGAGTTGGCGTTCCGGCACGACATCGTGCGGGAAGCGGTGTACGAACGGCTCCCGGGTCCGGTGCGGCACGCGTTGCACCGCGAGGCCGTGACCGTGCTGCTCGCCGAGAGCCGCCCGGTCACCGAGGTGGCCAAACACGTGGTGCGCGGCGCGCGCAAGGGGGATCGCCGGGCGATCGGCGTGCTGCTGGACGCGGCCGCGTCGATCGAGCAGCGGACCCCCGACACCGCGGCCGGGCTGCTGCTGCGCGCCCTGGAGGTGATGGACGAGCAGGACGAGGAGCGGATCCGGGTGTCGGCCGACGCGGTCCGGCTGCTCGCCTCGGTCGGACGGCTGGCCGAGGCCAGGGAACTCGCCGGCACCGCACTCATCCCGGGACTGGATCCCACCAGCCAGGGCTCGATCCTGGTCGGGCTGACCGAGGCGCTCAAACACGTCGGCGAGCACGCCGCCGTCCTGGACATCACCGGGTGCGCGCTGGACCGGGACGCGGTGCCCGGCCCGGCTCGGGCTCATCTGCTCGCCGTGCGGGCGCACGCGCTGCTGTTCTCGGGCCGAATGGACGAGGCCGAGGCCGCGGGCGCCGGGGCGATGTCCGCAGGCCAGGCCACCGACCAGCAGGACGCGGTGGTGTTCGGGCTGGCCGCGCGCACGATGGTGTCGCTGAGCCGAGGCGAGGTGGACACCGCCATCCAGCTGGCGCGCGACGCTGTCGGGCTGGCGGCCCGTGCGGGTGGTGCCGCGCAACGCAAGCAGCCGACGCTGTGGTTGGCCCGCGCGCTCGGCGCGGCGGACCGCTTCACCGAGGCCGACGCGTTGCTGGAGGCCGGGGAACGCGACGCGCGCCAGGTCGGCGTGGTCTGGTCGCTGCCGCTGTGGCACTTCTACCGTGCCGAACTGCGGCTGGCCGCCGGGCGGTTGGACGAGGCCGAGGTCGAGGCCGAGGCCGGTCTGTTGGTCACCGAGCGATTCGGGGCGCACGCCCTGGCCATCGCACTGCTGGGCACGCTCGCCCAGGTGGCGCTGCGCCGGGACCGGCTGCCCGAGGCCACCGGATTCCTGGACCGGGCCAGGACACTGACCTCCGCCGGCATCGGAGAGGCGCCGGAGGACCTGAACTGGGCGCTGGCCTCGGTGACCGTCGCCGAGGGCGACAATGCGGCCGCGCTGGCCCGGCTGGCCCCGGTGTCTGACGCGCTGCCCGACCGTCTTCTGCTGTTCACCCAGGATCCCGGGGTGGCCCCGCAGCTGGTGCGACTGGCCCTGGCTGCCGGTGCGCCCGCGGTGGCCTCGCGGGCGGCCACGGCGATGTCCCGGCTTGCCGCCCGCAACCCCGACATCGCCTCGCTGGCCGGTGCCGAGGCCCACGCCAACGGCCTGCTGCGCGACGACCGGGTGCTGCTCACCGCGGCGGTCCGCGCCTACCGGTCCAGTCCACGGGTGCTGGCCCGGGCGGCTGCCGCCGAGGACGCCGCGCGGGCCGAACAGGCCGCCGGCGCCAAACCCGCGGCCCAGCTGCTGCTGGACGAGGCGTTGGACATCTACGGACGCTGCGGCGCCCAGCGCGATCACGCCCGGGTCGAGCAGGCGCTGCGAGCACTCGGCGGCCGCCGTGGCCAGGTGACCCGGCCGGCGGCCAGGAAGACCGGCTGGGACAGCCTGACCGAGGCGGAGCAACGGGTCGTGCGGCTGGTCGCGCAGGGCCTGACCAACCGCAAGGTCGCCGCGCAGCTGTTCCTGTCGCCGCACACCGTGGACACCCACCTGCGCCATGCCTTCGCCAAGCTGAGCGTGTCCACGCGGGTCGAGCTCACCCGCAAGGTCATGGAGCACACCATGGGCCAGGATCACGCAAAGGCGTGATGCGGCCGGGGATCATCGGCGGGCACAGTCGAATCGGCACCGTGTGCACACCGAATCCCGTGGGGGGAAACGAATGAGCGTGGCCGAGCACGACGTACCCGTGGTGATCGTCGGCGCGGGCCCGGTCGGCGCCGTCATGGCGCTGCAGCTGGCCGCGTCCGGAGTGGACAGTGTCGTGGTCGAGCGGACCGCGACCGCGTCCCGGCATCCCAAGATGGACTTCCTCAACGGCCGCAGCATGGAGCTGCTCACCCGGCTCGGCCTGGGGCCGGACATCCGGGCGCAGGGTGTTTCGCCGGCGCACCGGTTCAACTTCCGTTGGCTGCACGGGCTTTCCCGACCGGAACTGTCCGAGTGGGACTATCCGTCGGTGGACGAGACCAGGGCCGAGATGGCCGCGGTGAACGACGGCAGCCAGCCGCGCGAGCCGTACCAGCGCATCCTCGGCTCCCGTCTGGAGGAACTCGGCCGGGCCCGCTGCGCGGCCGCCGGGCCGGTCGATCTCCGCCTGGGCTGGTCGTTCGCCGGCCTGACGCAGGACTCGGACGGCGTGACCGTCGAGCTGGTGGACCCCGAGGGCGGCACGGACACCGTCCGGGCGCGCTACGTGGTCGGCTGCGACGGGGCGAACAGCGCGGTCCGCCGGGCGGCGGGCATCGAGGTCGACGAGCAGGGTCCGCGCGTCGAACACCGTGACGTCTACTTCCGCAGCACGGATCCGGCTCTGCACGCCAACGGCCCCTTCTTCCTGGCCATCCTCTCCAGCGGCCTCACCCTGGTCTCCCGGGACGGCGACCAGACCTGGACCGGCACCTACCCGCTGCTGACCGAGGCGGACGCGGCGGCCGACCCGGTCGCGGTGATCCGCAAGCGGCTGGGCGTGGACCTGGAGGTGGACGAGGTGCTGGCGATCGCGCAGTGGGAGGGCCGACTCGGCGTGGCCGCCACCTATCGCGCGGGTTCGGTGTTCCTCGCCGGCGACGCGGCCCACCAGTTCTTCCCGACCGGCGGCCACGGCGCGAACACCGGCATCGGCGACGCCGTCGACCTCGGCTGGAAACTGGCCGCGGTGGTGTCCGGCTGGGGAGGCCCCGCGCTGCTGGACAGCTACGACGCCGAGCGGCGGCCGGTGGCGTTGTTCAACCGGGAGATGTGCGCCAACCTGCTCGAGGTGTGGCGGCGCTTCCCGGCGCTGGCCGCCTTCGGCGCGACCGACCGGCAACTGAGCGGCTTTCTCGACCGCGAGCGCTACCAGATCAGCAATCTCGGGATCCACTTCGGCTACGGCTACCACCGGAGCCCGGTGATCCGGCACGAGTCCGGCGTGGAGCCGCCGTGGGACTGGCACCGCATCGTGCCCACCACCTGGCCCGGCCGCCGGCTGCCCAGCGTCCGCACCGAGGCCGGCGCCGAGCTGCACGACCTGCTGGGCACCGGGTACACCCTGGTGGACACCTCCGGCGTGCAGGCGGGCAAGCCGATCGCGAGCGCCGCGGACGCGCTGGGCGTCCCGCTGACCTACCTGGACGTCACCGACGAGCGGTTGCGCGAGGTGCTGGCTCGGCGGCTCGTGCTCGTCCGCCCCGACCAGCATGTGGCCTGGCGTGGCGACGAGGTCCCGGAAAATCCCTCGGCGCTGCTCGAACTCGTCACCGGAAAATAGTTCCCGCCGTTTCACACTACCCGTTGAAGTAGTTGCCGACCGCCGCCGCCGGTCGCCATTCTGGAGGGAGGAAGACGGCTGTTCCGGGTATGGGGGAAATGATGATTTCGACGTTGGGCCGGATACTGTCCGAAAATGGGCTGGCGCCGATCGCATACACCGGCGGCGAGGGATTCGCCCTGCTGCACCGGCCCGGCCGGCATCCGGACGTCGATCTCCTGGCCGGCCCGGCGATCGAGGTCGACACGCTGGCCGAGCTGCCGCTGGACCGCGGCGAGGTGCTGGCGGCGATCCCGTACCGGCAGATCGCCGAACGCGGGTTCGCCTGTCACGACGACGGCACGCCGCTGGCCGCGATCATCCCGACGCGACGCCACCGGCTCCCGGTCGCCGACCTGGTCCGGGCGACGTCCGGCCTGCCGGTCACGGTGGCCGAGGGCCGGTTCGACATCGACGACGACCAGTACGCCGCGCTCGTGCGGAAGATCATCGACAACGAGATCGGGCAGGGGCGCGGCGCGAACTTCGTCATCCGGCGGGCGTTCCGGACCACCGTCGACGACTGGTCGGTCGACACCGCGCTCGCCCTGTTCGCCCGGCTGCTCCGGCAGGAACGCGGCGCCTACTGGACCTTCCTCGTGCACACCGGCACGCGGGTGCTGATCGGCGCCTCGCCGGAGAGCCACCTGACGCTGTCCGACGGGGTCGCCACGATGAACCCGATCAGCGGCACCTACCGCTACCCGCCGGGTGGCGCCACCACCGCCGGTCTGCTCGAGTTCATGGGTGACCGCAAGGAGTCCGACGAGCTGTACATGGTGCTGGACGAGGAGCTGAAGATGATGTCCCGGATCTGCCGGGACGTCCGGGTCGTCGGGCCCGCGCTGCGTCAGATGGCCAACCTGGCGCACACCGAGTACTTCATCGAGGGCCGCACCGAGCGGGACGTGCGCGACCTGTTGGCCGAGACCCTGTTCGCCCCCACGGTCACCGGCAGCCCGCTGCAGAGCGCCACCGAGGTGATCGCCCGCTACGAGCCGGGCGGACGGGGGTACTACAGCGGCGCGCTGGCCCTGGCCGGGCGGGACGAGTCGGGCCGGCCGACGCTGGACTCGGCGATCCTCATCCGCACCGCCGACATCAGCCTTGACGGCGGTGTGCGCATCGACGTCGGAGCCACCCTGGTCCGGCACTCCGACCCCCGCTCCGAGGTGGCCGAGACCCACGCGAAGGCGGCGGGCCTGCTGGCCGCGCTGCATGCCGACCGCCGGCCGCCCATGGCACCGGCCGTGTCGGACACGGCGGGGTCGGCCGGGCAGGCGCCCGGTGTGCGGGACGCGCTGGCCGCCCGGAACGACGGACTGTCCCGGTTCTGGCTCGGAGGCCGGCCGCCGGTGCGGGCCGCCGGCCGAGGGGCCCGCACGGTCATCCTGGACTGCGAGGACACGTTCACCTCGATGCTGGCCGCGCAGCTGGCGTCCCTGGGGCTTGTCGTCGAGGTCCGCGGCATCCACGACCAGGGCTCGTTGGCCGACGCCGACCTGGTGGTGCTGGGGCCGGGGCCGGGCGACCCGCGGGACGCCCGCGACCCGAAGATCCGTCGGATGGCCGAGGTGGTCGGGGAGGTGCTCGATCACGGCACCCCGCTGCTGGCCATCTGTCTCGGCCACCAGGTGCTGGCCGTCGAACTCGGGCTGGAGGTGGTCCGGCGCACCGTGCCGAACCAGGGCGCCCGACGGTGGATCGACCTGTTCGGCCGCCGGCGGCAGGTCGGCTTCTACAACACGTTCGCCGCCCGCGGCCGGCTCGACGACCGGGTGGCGGTGTCCCGCGACCCGGCCACCGGGGAGATCCACGCGCTGCGTTCGGACCGGTACTGCTCGGTTCAGTTCCATCCGGAATCGGTGCTGACGGAACACGGCACCGACATTCTGGGCGAACTGATCGAATCGTTGTTGTCACCCGTCGCGGCGGGAGTTCCCGGAAAGAACTACTCGCCCGAGTAGTGGGCACGCCCGCACATCGTCACTAATGTCGACGGTAGGGAAGACAAAATCCGAGCAGCGGAGTGTGCGGTGGACATTCTCGTGCGCAAGTACGGCGGCACCTCGATCGGGAATCCCGACCGGCTGCGCCGTGCTGCGCGCTCGGTCGCCGCCGCCGCCCGCAACCGGCCCACCGTCGTCGTGGTGTCCGCGCAGGGCGACACGACGGACCGCCTGCTCACCCTCGCCGAGCAGGCGGGGCACCAGCACTTCGGCCGGGAGACCGACCAGCTGCTGGCCACCGGGGAGTCCGCGTCCGCCGCGCTGTTCGCGATGGCGGTCGAGTGGGCGGGATCGCCCGCGGTCTCGCTCACCGGCGACCAGGCGGGCGTCCGGGTCAGCGGCCCGGCCGGCGCGGGCGTGATCAGCGCGGTGGACACCACCCGGATCCGCCAGGAGTTGGCCCGCGGGCGGGCCGTCGTCGTCGCCGGTTTCCAGGGCAGCAACGACGAAGGCGACGTGGTGACGTTGGGCCGCGGCGGATCGGACACGAGCGCGGTGGCGCTGGCCGCCGCGCTGGGCGCTCCCGACTGCGAGATCTACACCGACGTGGACGGCGTCTACACGGCCGATCCCCGCGTCGTGCCGACCGCGCGGCCGATGCGGTCGGTGGCCATGCCGGCGATGGTCGAGATGGCTTTCGCCGGGGCCAGGGTGCTGCATTCGCGGTCGGTCGAGCTGGCCGCGGCCTACGGCATCACCGTGCACGTGCGTAACGCCGCACGGGACACGCCGGGAACCGTGATCGACAACCGGGAGGAGGCGGAGATGGTGGAGTTCGGCGGGGTGCTGGCGATCACCCACGATCTGGACGTGACACGGGTGCTGATCCGCTGCGACGCGACCGGCGCCGATCCCGCCGTCAGCGTGCTGGAGATCTTCGGCAAGCACAACGCGGTGGTCGATCTGGTCGCCCGGTCCGGGCAGTACGAGACCGAGTTCCGGATGGGCTTCGTCATGCGCCGCTCCGACCTGGAGCGGGTGCGCCCGGACCTGGACGCCACCGTCGCGAGCTGCGGCGGCCAGGTCGTGCTCGACGCCGAGGTGGCGAAGGTGTCGCTGATCGGCATCGGGCTGCTCAACCGGCCGAGCCTGACCGCCCGGGTGCTCGCCACGCTGGCCGCCGCCGGCATTGCGACCGGCTGGGTCTCGACATCTCAGCTGCGCACGTCGGTGACGGTGCCGCGGCAGGCCGCCGAGGAGGCGGTCGCCTTGCTGCACAAGGAATTCGAGCTCGACGAACAGGAAGCCCGGCCGGCCTGAGACGCAGGCTGCCGACGGCCACCAGGGGAGGGGGCCACAGATGCCGTTGAACGTTTCCTTCGCGCGCCAACTGAGACTGCGCCGGCTGCACAGGAACCCGGGGCAGCGCCTGCTCGTGCTGCCGCTGGACCATTCGGTCACCGACGGGCCGGTCACCGGCGGCCGGCGGGTGAACGATCTGATCGGCCGGGTCGCCGGCCAGGGTGTGGACGCGGTCGTGCTGCACAAGGGCGCGCTGCGCTACGTCGATCCGGTGCTGTTCACCGATCTCGCGCTGATCGTGCATCTCAGCGCCAGCACGATCCACGCGCCCGACCCGGACGCGAAGTACCTCGTGGCCGGCGTGGAGGAGGCGCTGCGGCACGGGGCCGACGCGGTCAGCGTCCACGTGAACCTGGGCGCCGCCGACGAGATGCGGCAGATCGCCGACCTCGCCGCGGTCGCCGAGGTCTGCGACCGGTGGAACATGCCGCTGCTGGCCATGATGTACCCGCGCGGTCCCAAGATCCGCAATCCGGCCGACCCGACGTTGATCGCGCACGCCGCGACGCTGGCCGCCGACCTCGGCGCCGACATCGTCAAGACGCCCTACGCCGGCTCGGTCGCCGAGATGGCCGACGTGACAAGGGATTGCCCGATCCCGCTGGTGACCGCGGGCGGCCCGCGCCGGGCCAGCACCGCCGACGTCCTGTCCTATGTGGAGGACGTGCTGCGCGGCGGCGCCGCCGGGGTCGCCATGGGCCGCAACATCTTCGCCGCGGCCGACCCGGCCGCCGTGGTCCGGGAGCTGTCCCGGCTGATCCATTCCACCTACCGCGAACCGGACCGGCTCGACGCCGCCGTCTGAGCTGCGTCATCCCTGAGGAGACCGAACATCATGAAGCTGTGCTGGCTCGACCTGCGCACCCTCGGCGCCGAGCGGGACGCGGTGGTCGAAGAAGCGATCCACCAGCGTGTCGACGGCGTGCTGGCCGCGAACCCGGCCCACCTGGCCGAGTTGCCGCCGACGATCACCAAGATCCTGCTGCCCGGCCCGGGCCCGCTGCCGGAGGACACCGGCGCCGCGGACGTGGTCGTCCTCGACGAGCGCCTGCACCCGGGCGTCACGAGCCTGCCCGGCGTGACGGTCGGTCGTTACGTGGAGATCGTGGACGCCGAGACCCTGGAGGTGGCCTGCAAGGCCGCGCGCACCGCGCCGTGGAGCGTGCTGGAGTTCCGCGACCCGACCAAGATCCCGCTGGAGATCGTGCTGGCCGCCGCCGCGGGGGCCGACGGCAGCATCATCACGGTCGCGGGCGACGTCGAGGAGGCCGGGATCATCTTCGGCGTCCTGGAGCACGGCTCGGACGGTGTGCTGATGGCCCCGGCCAAGGTCGGCGACGCCACCGCGCTGAAGGCCGCGGCCGACGACCGGCCGCACGCCATCGACCTCGTCGAACTGGAGATCACCGGGATCACCCACGTCGGCATGGGCGAACGGGCCTGTGTGGACACGTGCAGCTACTTCCGCCAGGACGAGGGCATCCTGGTCGGCTCGCATTCCAAGGGCATGATCCTGTGCGTCAGCGAGACCCATCCGCTGCCGTACATGCCCACCCGGCCGTTCCGGGTGAACGCCGGCGCGATCATGTCGTACACCCTGGCCGACAACAGCCGCACCAACTACCTGAGCGAGCTGACCGCGGGCAGCCGGGTGCTGGCGGTGGACGTGAAGGGCCAGACCCGCTCGGTCACGGTCGGCCGGGTGAAGATCGAGTCGCGGCCGCTGCTGTCGGTGGACGCGGTGGCGCCCAACGGCGCCACGGTGAACCTGATCCTGCAGGACGACTGGCACGTCCGCGTGCTCGGCCCGGGCGGCGTGGTGCTCAACAGCACCGAGCTCAAGCCGGGCGACGTGGTTCTCGGTTACCTGCCGACCGAGGACCGGCACGTCGGCTACCCGATCGACGAGTTCTGCCGGGAACAGTGATGCCGGTCTTCGACGCGCACGTCCGGCTGGCCCCGCCGCCCACCGCCGTGGAGCGACTGCTGCACACGCTGGACGCGCACGGCATCGAGCGGGCGGCGGTGGCGGCCGGTGGCATTCTCGGGCTCGTCCAGCTGTCCAGGCAGTTGGTCGACGGCAGCCATGTCACCGGTGACGCCGACAACGACGCGGTGCTGCGGGCCGCGCTGAATGCACCCGACCGGCTCACCCCGGTGTACTTCGCCAACCCGCACGCGCCGGCGCGGCGCTACCGGGAGCGGGCGGCCGAGTTCGCCGGCATGGAGATCTCGCCGGCCGTGCACGGCGTGCCGCTGAGCGACGGGCGCACGGCGGAACTGGTTGCGGTGGCGGCAGAACACGGGCACTCGGTGTACACCGTGTGCATCACCCGGCCCGGCTGCGAGGTCGCCGATCTAGTCGCGTTGGCCGAGCGGTTCCCCGCGGTCACCTTCCTGTTGGGGCACAGCGGGATCGGCAACATCGACTTCCACGCCGTCGAGCTGGTCCGGCCGCTGCCCAACATCCTGATGGAGACCTCCGGCGGGTACACCACGGTGGTCAGGGCCGCGGTGGACCGGCTCGGCGCGGACCGGGTGCTGTTCGGGTCCGAGCACCCGGTCCAGCACCCGAGGGTCGAGCTGGCCAAGTTCGAGGTGCTCGACCTGCCGGCCGACCAGTGGCGCCGGATCTCCTGGGACAACGCCGTGGCGCTGTACGACAGCCCGCAGAGGGAAGGAGTTCCCCGTGACCGACACGATCACCCGGCGCCCGCAACTCGGTGACTGGGCCGATCTCGCCGCACTGGCCGAACTCCAGGACGCCGCGCTGCCCCGGGTGCTGCGCTGGGCGGGCGGATCGCCGTTCTACGCCGATCGGTTCGCGGGCGACCCGCCGGACACGCGGGCCGGCTTCGAACGGCTTCCGTTGACCAGCAAGCAGGATCTGCGGGACAACTACCCGTTCGGGATGCGTGCCGTGCCCAACGAACGGGTCGCCACGTACCACGAGTCCAGCGGCACCGCCGGCATGCCGACGCCCTCCTTCTACACCGACGAGGACTGGCTCGATCTGGCCGAGCGGTACGCCCGCAAGTGGGTCGGCATCTCCGCGACGGACACCTTCCTGGTGCGCACCCCGTACGCGTTGATGGTGACCGGGCACCTCGCGCAGGCCGCCGCTCGCTCGATGGGGGCCACCGTCGTCCCGGGCGACAACCGCTCGCTGGCCATGCCGTACTCACGGGTGCTGCGCGTGCTTCACGACCTGCACGTCACCCTGACCTGGTCGATGGCCACCGAGACGCTGCTGTGGGCCGCCGCCGCCCGGGCCGCCGGACTGCGGCCCGACGCCGATTTTCCGCACCTGCGCGCGCTGTTCGTCGGCGGGGATCCGCTCAGCGACGCGAAGCGCGCGCGGATCACCGAGCTGTGGGGCGTGCCGGTGGTGGAGGAGTACGGCTCCACGGAGACCGGCAGCCTGGCCGGCCAGTGCCCGCACGGCCGCCTGCACCTGTGGGCGGATCGGGCGATCTTCGAGGTGTACGACCCGGCGACCGGCGCGATCGGTCGGGACGGCGCCGGCCAGTTGGTGGTGACCCCGCTGTACCGGGAAGCCATGCCGCTGCTGCGGTACAACCTGGAGGACGCCGTCGAGGTGTCCTACGAACCGTGCGCGTGCGGCTGGGCGCTGCCCGTCGTGCGGGTGCTCGGCCGGTCCGCGTTCGGACACGAGGTGGCGGGTCGCACGGTGACCCAGAGCCGGCTGGAGGACCTGGTCTTCGGACTGCCCGCCGAGCACGAGGTGCTGTTCTGGCGGGCCCGGGCCGAGCCGGAGGTCCTGCGCGTGCAGATCGAGGTGCCGCCGCAGCACCGGGCGCCGGCCTGCGCCCGGTTGCACGATGCGGTGGTCGCCGAGTTCGGCGTGCCGGTGGAGGTCGTCGGCGTCGAGCCGGGAACGTTGGTGCCGAAAGAAGTGCTGACCGGCGTGCACGACGTGGTCAAGCCGAGAGGGCTGTTCGGCGCCGACGAGGACTGGGACAAGGCGCTTCTCTACTACTGAGGCCGTGCGAGCGGGAAGGGGACTCGTGTTGCGTACCAGCCAACCGCGCATCGCCATCATCGGCGCGGGGATCGGCGGCCTCGCGGTTGCCGCGGCGCTCACCCGGGCCGGGATCGGCTGCGAGGTCTTCGAGCAGGCGAGCTACCTGGCCGAGGTGGGCGCCGGAATCCAGTTGGCGCCCAACGCGGTCCGGTTGCTGCACCGGCTCGGCCTGCGCCGGCACCTGACCTCGGTCGGTGTCCGTCCCGACGCCATCCATCTGCGGCACTGGGACGACGGGCGGACCATCGCGCGCACCCCGCTGGCCGACTGCGAGACGGTGTTCGGCGCGCCCTACTACGCCGTGCACCGTGCAGATCTGCACCGGGGGCTGCTCGAACTGCTGCCGCCCGGCACGGTCCGGCTCGGCCTGCGGTGCGAGGCGATCGAGGAGCACGACGACGGCGTCGAACTCACCCTGTCCGGCGGACGCGTCTGCCGGGCGGCCCTGGTGATCGGCGCGGACGGCATCCACTCGGTCGTGCGCGCCGCGCTGGCCGACGACCGGCCGCGGTTCTCCGGCCAGCTGATCTACCGCGGGCTGGTGGCCGCCGAGAAGGTGCCGTTTCTGGTTGAGGAGCCGGCGGTGCGGCTGTGGCTCGGTCCCGGTCAGCACTGCGTCTCCTATCCGGTGTCCGGCGGCCGGCAGGTCAGTTTCGGCGCCACCCGGCAGACGGAGACCGGGGGCGACGAGTCGTGGTCCGCGCAGGGGGAGATCGCCGACGTGCGGGAGGCCTACCAGGGCTGGCACCCGGAGGTGCGCAAGCTCTTCGACGCCGCGGACACGGTCGGCCGCTGGGCGCTGCACGACCGTGACACCATCAGCCGCTGGAGCACCTCGCGGCTCACGCTGGTCGGCGACGCGGCCCATCCGATGCTGCCGTTCCTGGCCCAGGGGGCCAATCAGGCCGTCGAGGACGCGATCGTGCTGGCGCTGTGCCTGCAGCAGCACGGCCTGGACGACATCGAGACCGCGCTGGACCGTTACCAGCAACTGCGCGTGCCGCGAACCACCGAGGTGCACACCCGGTCCCGGGCCAACACCCGGACGCTGCATCTGGACGACGGTCCCGATCAGTCCGAACGCGACACGACGCTGGGCGGCGGCTCCGCGCTGGCGGCGCAGGAATGGCTGTACGGCTACGACGCCGAGTCGGCGGTCACCGTACGAGCGAAGATCGACTGAGATCGACGACAGGGGGGATCACATGCGGAACCGGACAGGGACGGCGCGGGCGATCGCGGAGGTCGACGACGGGCTGGCCGGCCGGGTCGCCGTGGTCACCGGGGCGGCGCAGGGAATCGGTGCGGCTGTTGCGTCCGCGCTGGCCGAGCGCGGCGCGGTGGTGGCGGCGCTGGACCGCGCGGTGGACGTGCTGGACAAGACCGTGGGCCTGCTGACGGACGCGGGCCACCGCGCCGTGGCGTTTCCGACGGACGTGCGGGACAGCTCGGACGTGAACCGCACGGTCGCCGCCGTCGAGCACGAGTTGGGGCCGGTGGACGTTCTGGTCAACGTGGCCGGTGTGCTGCGGGTCGGTGCGGTGGTGGACCTGACCGACGAGGACTGGGCCGCGGCCTTCGAGGTCAACTCGGGCGGGGTGTTCTACATGTCCCGGGCAGTGGCGCGAGGGATGTCGCAACGCGGGCGGGGGGCCATCGTGACCGTCGCGTCCAACGCGGCTTTCGTGCCGCGGCAACGGATGGCGGCCTACGCGGCGTCCAAGGCGGCGGCCCGTGCCTTCACCCGCACGCTGGGCCTGGAACTGGCCGGCCGGGGCGTGCGGTGCAACGTCGTGTCCCCGGGCTCCACTGACACCCCGATGCTGCACGGCCTGTGGACCGACGAAGCGGGGGAACAGTCCACTCTGGACGGTGACCTGGCGGCGTACCGGGCCGGCATTCCGCTGCGCAAACTGGCCACCCCGGCCGATATCGCCGACGCCGTGGTGTTTCTGGCCTCCGATCGGTCGGGCCACATCACGATGCAGGACATCACCGTCGACGGCGGCGCCGCGCTCGGCGCCTGACCGGAAGGAGGACCATGGCCATCCCCGCCATCGAACCGTACGACCTGCCCGGACCGGACGAACTGCCGGATGCCGTGCCCACCTGGACCCCGGACCCGCGCCGCGCGGTGGTGGTCGTCCACGACATGCAGCGGTACTTCGTGGACTTCTTCGACACCGCGAAGCCACCGATGGCGCCGCTCGTCGACAACATCGGCGCCCTGCTCGGGGTGGCCCGTCAGTTGGGCGTCCCGGTGCTCTTCACCGGCCAACCCGGTGGCATGACCCGGCAGGAACGCGGTCTGCTGCATGACGTGTGGGGCGCGGGCATGTCGACCGACCCCGCGCAACGGGCGATCATCCCCGCGCTGGCCCCGGAGGCGGACGAACCGGTCATCACCCGTTGGCGCTACAGCGCGTTCGCCCGCACCGACCTGGAGGACCGGATCCGGGAAGGTGGCCGTGACCAGCTCATCCTCTGCGGCATCTACGCGCACGTCGGCTGCCTGACCACGGCCACGGACGCCTTCGGCCGTGACATCGAGACCTTCCTGGTGGCTGATGGCGTGGCCGATTTCACCCGTGCCGACCATCTCATGGCCCTGCGCTACGCGGCCCGCAACTGCGCCGTCGTCCGCACCACGGCAGACCTGTGCGCGAGCCTGACCGCGGCGGCCCGGATGGTCGCGGTCCGCCCCGGCGATCAGTAGGTCGTGCCCATAGCCGTCCTGACTTCGGAGAGGGTGGCGTCGGCGATGGCGTTGGCCCGCTCGTTGCCGACCTGGAGGATCTTGCGCACGTGGGAGAGGTCGGCGGCGTAGTCGGCGCGGCGGGCGCGCATGGGGGCCAGGAACTCGTTCACGGCGGCGGTGACGGTGCGTTTCAGCGCCGCGGCGCCACCGGCGCCGACGGATGAGGCGACCTGTTCCGGTGTGACGCCGAGGCAGAGGGCGGCGAGCAGGACGAGGCTGGACACCTCGGGTCGGGCAACGGGGTCGTAGGTGATGTGGCAGTCGGCGTCGGTGCGGGCGGACCGCAGCAGGCGGGCGGTGTCGTCGGCGGTGGCGGAGATGCTGATGGCGTTGTGCCGGCTCTTGCTCATCTTGGTCCCGTCCGTGCCGAGCAGGACGGGCGCGGCGGACAGCAGGGCGTCGGGCTCGGGGAAGACGGGGCCGTAGCGCTCGTTGAACCGGCGCGCGATGGATCGGGTGATCTCGATGTGGGGCAGCTGGTCCCGGCCGACGGGCACGAGATTTCCCTTGCAGAACAGGATATCCGCGGCCTGGTGCACGGGATAGGTGAACATCAGCCCGCTCACGGCGTCCTGCCGGGAGTGGGCGATCTCGTCCTTCACGGTCGGATTGCGCCCAAGCTCGGACACGGTGACCAGGCTGAGGAACGGCAGCATCAGCTGGTTCAAGGCCGGCACGGCGCTGTGCGTGAACACGGTGGCGCGTTCGGGGTCGATGCCGACGGCGAGGTAGTCCAGCACCAGCCCCTCGACGGTCTCGGTCAGGCGGTCGGCCACGTCCCGGTCGGTCAGCACCTGGTAGTCGGCGATGATCACGAACAGGTCGACGCCCATGTCCTGCAATCGAACCCGGTTCTGCAGCGTGCCGAACAGGTGCCCGAGGTGCAGCGGGCCGGTGGGCCGGTCGCCGGTGAGCACGCGGAAGCGCTCCGGGTGGGCCTGGATCTGGTTCTCAACCATGGCTTGCTTGTCTCCCAACGGATGAAGGGTCCGCGAGACAGCCGACGAAAGAGAAGGTGCCGTCCTCGCGGACGGCACGCGCGTGCGTGGAATGGCCGTCCCTAGGCGGGACGCCACCAGTTGAGGCACGCGGTCGAGGTCATGGCGGCATCATACCCGCAGGCGGGGGAACAGCGCCTCGGAATTGCCGCGATCGATCGCCGCCCGCAGCTCGGAGTTCTCGTACTGCTTGTTGATGAACCCCACGGCCACCGGTGGCGCGAAGGGGAAGTCGCTGCCGTACGTGATGTGCGAGGGACAGGATCAGATCCCGGCCCGAATCCCGTTGCCGTCCATGAACTTCAAGGCGGACGACTCCGGCCACGAGGGCAGGTCGATGCCGCCGGGCGGATTCCCTTGTCCCGCATCCACTCCGCGTACCGGGGCGGGACCACGTGCTGGTGTGTGTCGATGCGCAGCATCAGATGTCCCTGTCTGCCGGCACGATCAGGGCCGCGAACAGCCGGGGCAGCACCTCGGTGACGTACTGCCCGTTGTCCGTGCCGGTGAGGATTGCGCGCTTCAGAGTGGCCTCGTACAAAGCGATGATGGTCACGACGGCGCTGTGTGCGTCGACGGTCAGCCGCCGGCCCAGTCGGTCGAGCGTGCCCAGCAGGATCTCGGCCAGCCGGTTCTGGAACTGCTCCTCGGCCGCCGCGGTCGGCGGGCGCAGGTCGCCCTGGCGCAACGCCTGGGCGGTGAACTCGACGTTGAGCATGTACCAGGTGCGGTCCGAGGCCAGCGACTCCATGAACAGCTCGCCGGCCTGCCGCAGCACGTCGGTCGCCACATCCGGGTCGCTGATGTCGGCGGCGTCGATGGCCCTGGTCACGGCGACGTGCAGCCGGTCGACGCGTTCCTGCGCCTGCACCTCGTGCACGGCCAGGAACAGCTCTTCCTTGCTGGCGAAGTTGGAGTAGAAGGCGCCCCGGGTGAAGCCGGCGCGCTCGCAGATCAGCTCCACCGGCGCGTCCCGGATGCCGAGCTCGCTGAACACCTCGTAGGCGGCGTCGATCAGCCGCTCGCGCGTCCGCGCGCGCCGGCGCGTCGTTCCGGTCATCTCACCCGTCCGCGTGACTCGATACACAGTGCATCGGATACATCGTGCATTAAGATACACGATGTATCGTCGCTGACCAGGGAGCCGATCGTGTCGTCGTTCCTCTACCGACTGGGCCGGGCCGCCGCCCGGGCCAAGGTGCTGGTCCTGGCCATGTGGCTGGTGGTGCTGGCCGCCGCCGGCGGCGGCGCGCTGCTGCTCAACCAGGGCACGGACGACACGTTCGCCATCCCCGGCTCCGAGTCCCAGGACGCCCTCGACCACCTCAAGCGGGTCTTCCCCGAGACCGCCGGCACCTCGGCCCAGCTGGTGGTCCTGGCCCCTGGACGCGTCGACACCCCGGCGATCAAGGCCGCCGTGGCCGACGAGATCAACCGGATCAAGAAGGTCGACCAGGTCGCGACCGCGGTCGATCCCTTTGACGGCAACAAAGGCATCTCCGGTGACGGCCGCGCGGCGCTGATCGCCGTGCCGCTGACCGTGCAGCAGCCGCAGTTGCATCCGGCCACCAGGACGGCGCTCACGACCATCGCCGACGATCTCGCCGCCAAGACCGGCACGCACGTCTACACCGGCGGCGACGCCTTCTCCAACCGCGTGCCCAAGCTCAGCCCGACCGAGGGCATCGGCCTGGTCATCGCACTCGTGGTGCTGGTGCTGATGTTCCGGTCGATCATCGCCGCCTTCATGCCGCTGCTGACGGCCGTGCTCGGCGTCGGCATCTCGATCAGCCTCGTGTACGTGGCGACGCTGGTGGTGCCGATCTCCTCGACCGCGCCGATGCTGGCGGTGATGCTGGGCCTGGCCGTCGGCATCGACTACGCCCTGTTCTTGCTGTCACGGCACCGAGATCAGCTGGCCGAGGGACTCGACGTCGAGGAGTCCATCGCCCGGGCGACCGCGACCGCCGGTTCGGCGGTGATCTTCGCCGGCCTGACGGTGGTGATCGCGTTGCTGGGGCTGGCCGTGGCCGGTATTCCGTTCCTCACCACCATGGGCATCGCGGCGGCGGTGGCGGTCGCCTTGGCCGTGGGCGTCGCGGTCACGTTGGTGCCGGCGCTGATGGCGTTCGCCGGGCATCGGTTGAAGCCTCGAACGCCGCGCCGGAAGAAGAAGCGTGCCAAGCCGCAGGTCGCTCGTTGGTGGGTGCGGACCGCGACGAAAGCGCCCCTGCTGACGGTGATCGTTGTCTTCGTGGCCCTGGCGGTGTGCGCGATCCCGGCCCTGGATCTGCGGCTTGCGTTGCCGGACAACGGCACCGAGGAGCAGGGCAGCCCGGCCCGCGACACCTACGACGTGGTCAGCGCCCACTTCGGCCCCGGCTACAACGGGCCGCTGATCGTCACCGCGGACATCATCACCAGCACCGATCCGGTCGATCTGGTGAACAAGATCGCCGGCGAGATCCGTACCATGCCCGGCGTCGCCGCCGTGCCGCTGGCCACGCCGAACCCCAAGGGCGACACGGGAATCATCCAGGTGGTGCCGACCACGGCGCCGGATTCCCCGCAGACCGACGACCTCGTGCGACGGCTGCGCGCCCAGGAGCCCCACTTCCTCGACGCCTACGGCACCAAAACCGCCGTCACCGGCATCACCGCGGTCGGCATCGACGTGTCGGCCCA
Source organism: Kutzneria sp. NPDC051319 (assembly GCF_040682195.1). Taxonomy (NCBI): domain Bacteria; kingdom Bacillati; phylum Actinomycetota; class Actinomycetes; order Pseudonocardiales; family Pseudonocardiaceae; genus Kutzneria; species Kutzneria sp. NPDC051319. The sequence continues at coordinate 236,289 of NZ_JBFBAM010000009.1, forward strand.
GCTCGGCAGCGCCCTGTTGCCGTTCGGCATTCTCGTGGTCGGGTTGTCGCTGATCCTGCTGGCCATGGTGTTCCGCTCGATCTGGGTGCCGGTCAAGGCCACCGCCGGCTACCTGCTGTCGGTCGGCGCGGCCTTCGGCGCCACGTCGTTCGTGTTCGACCAGGGGCACTTCGCCGAGGCGCTGCGGGTCACCCACACCGGTAGCGTGATCAGCTTCCTGCCGATCATCCTCATGGGTGTCCTGTTTGGACTGGCCATGGACTACGAGGTGTTCCTGGTGTCGCGCATGCGTGAGGACTACGTCCACCACGGGGATCCCCACCGGGCCGTCGAATCCGGCTTCATCTCGGCGTCCCGGGTCGTGGTCTCGGCGGCGGTGATCATGTTCGCGGTGTTCGCCGCGTTCGTGCCGGAGGGCAGCGCGACGATCAAGCCCATCGCCTTCAGCCTGGCGGTCGGCGTGTTCGTCGACGCCTTCGTGGTCCGGATGACGTTGGTGCCGGCGGTGTTGGCGCTGCTCGGCCACCGCGCCTGGGGCCTGCCGCCGAAGTTGGACCGCGCGCTGCCGGTGTTCGACGCCGAGGGGGATTCTCTCGTGCACGAGCTGCGGCTGGCCGACTGGCCCGGCGTCGACGAGGCAATCAGCGCCCGGGGCATCGGGGTGGACGACGACCGCGGGCGGCCGGTGTACCGGGACATCGACCTGCACGTGCCGCGAGGCGGGGTTCTGGTGCTGTACGGCGCCGGCAAGACCGCCTTGCTGTTCACCCTCGCCGGCCGGGTCACCAAGCTCAAGGGGGACCTGAAGGTTCTCAACCGGGTCCTGCCTCAGCACGTGCATGCCCTGCGCCGTGAGGTCACGGTGATCGGCTGCCGGGACAGCGTCGCCCCGGCCGCCGAGGTGGCGGCCGCGCTGGCCGATGACATCGAACTCGTGCTGATCGACGACGCCGACCTGGTGCTGCGCACCGACGAGCGCAACGCCCTGCGTGACCTGATCGCCCGTCGCCGCACCGCTTCCGGCCGGCCGGCGACGGTGGTGCTGAGCTGTCAGGACCCCGATCGCCTCGCCGATCTGCTGCCGGCCGACGCCCGCCTGTTCAGCCTGGCCCAGCCCGCTGAGGTGCACTGATGTTCAAGCCGTTCGCCAACTCCGCCCGCGCGCTGGCCGCCGGCCCGCTCACCTGGAAGACCTGGGCCGGTCTCATCGCCGTGCCGGTATTGATCATGGGCCTGCTGACGTGGGCGCTGTGGTCGCCGGACAGTGATCACGGCACCGCCACCGCGGCCGTGGTCAACAACGACGAGCCGGTCACGGTGAACGGGCAGCTCATTCCGCTCGGCCGCCAACTGGCCGGCGACCTCACGCACAGCGGCAACTCCGCCTACACGTGGGTGCTCACGGACGCCTCTGACGCTTCCTCCGGGCTGGACAACGGGACCTACACCGCCGTGGTGACGATCCCCAAGGACTTCTCCGCCCGCGCAACATCTTCAGCGGCTGGCAAGCCACTCGACGCCACCCGGGCCGTGGTCGATGTGAAGACCTCGGCCAGCGCCGGCGTGATGGATCCCTCGCTGTCGCAACGGATCGCCGACAGCACCCAGCAGACCTTGAACAACCAGGTCGTGCAGACCTATCTGGACAACATCTACGTCGGCTTCACCACCATCCACGGCCAGATCAACCAGGCCGCCGACGGCGCGGGCCAGCTGGCCGACGGCACCCGGCAGCTGGTGCCCGGCGCGCAACAACTCGCCGACGGCGCGGCCAGGCTCGCCGCCGGCACAGCACAGCTGGCTTCCGGTTCGGGCCAGCTGTCCAGCGGCCTCAGTCAGGCTCAGCGGGACACCGCCCAGCTGCCCGCCTTGACCAAGCAGCTCGCCGCCGGCGCCGAACAAGTCGCGCAGGGCAACGAAAAGCTCGCCGGCACGATCGTCCCGCTGGCCAACCGAATCATCGCCGGCATCGATGCCCTGCCGTCGGCCGCCGCCGCGGCGGCCGACATCCAGAAGCTGGCCGACCAGTGCACCGGCGATGCCCAGTTCTGTGACAGTCTTCGGCAGGCGGCGACCCGGCTCAACGCCGACGCCGGCAAGATCGACGGGGCGAAGGCCGCCATGCGGGCCGAGGCCGTGCAGGTCCGTGACGGCATTCAGGCGCTCGCCAGTGGGGCTCGACAGGTCGCCAACGCGAATGCCCAGCTGGCCAAACAATCCGGCGTCCTGGCCCAGGGCATCGCCAGCGCCGCCGATGGCGCACGGAAGCTCGACACCGGTGTGCAGCAGGCGAATTCCGGCGCGCAGCAGCTGGCCGGCGGTACGGCGCAGCTGAGCGACGGGACCGGCAAGGTGAACGACGGTGCGCAGCAGCTGGCGACCTCGCTGGACAAGGGGCGCAACCAGGTTCCCACCTACACCGACGCGGAACGTAGTCACCTCAAGACAATCGCCGCCAGCCCCACTGCGACCGCCTCCGACAGCACGCCGTCCAACACGCTGGCCATCACCCTGTTCGCGGTGTTGGCGCTGTGGGCCTTGGCTTTGGCCACTTACCTGGTCACCCGGGCCGTCCCGGACGCCGTGCTGACGGCACGGGAGCCGACGTGGAGCATCATCATCCGCGCCGCCCTGCCCGGCGCCACGGCCGCGGCCCTGGCCGCGGTGGCCATCACGGCCATCGCGATTCCGGCCCTGCGCCTGGGTATGGGTGGGTCGTTCGAGTTCCTCGGCGTAGCGCTGCTGGCGGCCTTTGCCTTCGCGTCGCTCAACCAGGCCGTCACGGCGGTCTTCGGCCGCGCCGGCCGGCTCGCTTCCCTTGCCGTGCTTGTGCTTGCCTCGGCCACCGGCATCGTGTCCACATTGCCGGGCCCGCTCTACGCCCTGGCCGACTACCTGCCCACGCACGGCGCCGTGCTCGGGCTGCGGGCTGCGGCGACCGGCGATGCCGGCCTCTACACCGGCATCGCCGAACTCGTCGGGTGGCTCGTCGTCGGTGTCGTGGCGGCGATCGTTGTCACCGACCGCCGCCGCTACCTGTCCACGCGGCGGCTCCGCCTGGCCATCGCCTAGCCTCAGTCGGTGAATTCCTTTCCGTACCAGGTCAGGAATGCAGGTACACGGTGCACGTGTCGAATTCAGTGGTATCCAACGCGATGTCCGAATGAGTGTGGACCGCACCGGCCTGCCGTTATCGGATATGCCAGGCCGCGGACACCTGCCGTTGGCAGGGTCCTGTAACCGTTTCAGAAGTGCAGCCTGGACAGTTCCTCGCCGCCGTTGCGGATGAGTGTCTCCAGCTGCCGCCGCCGCTTGGCGAAGTCCTTCACCGGCACCGACAGCGCCACCGCCGCCGTCGTCCGGCCCTCTTTGTCCTTGACCGGCGTCGCCAGGCAGGCCAGCCCCGGCTGGAACTCCTCGATCTCCGCCGCGATGCCCGTCTTGCGGACCAGCGCCAGCTCCCGATCCAGATCTTCCAGCCGGGTGATCGTCCGGTTCGTCAGCCGGGCCAGCCCCGCCCCCGCCAGGTAGTGCCGCCTGGCCGTCGGGGACATCGCCGCCAGCAGCACCTTGCCGAACGAGGTGGCGTGCGCCGACCGGTCGAACCCCAGATCCAGCGGCTCCGCCTTGCGGTGCTCCGGCGAGTCCGCCACCTCCGCCACCACCAGCTCGTCGTCCCGCACCACCGCGTAGTACATCGCCGCCTTGGCCCGATGGTGCAGGTCCCGCAGCGTGTACGCCACCTCCGGCGTCACCGACAGCTGCTCCTTCAGGCTGTCGTGCAGCTCCGGCAGCTTGTAGCCGAGGCCGAACCCCCTGGCGTTGGCCAGTCGCACCAGATAGCCCTCGTGGACCAGCGTGTTCAGCAGGTGATACGTCGTCGAGAGCTTGAACCCCGTCCGCCGGGCCACCGCCTTGGCCGTGATCCCGTCGCCGCCGTCCGCAACCGTCTCCAGCACCCTGAGCGCTCGTTGCACCGAACCGATCAGCCCGCTCGGCGGTTTCGGCTGGGCGTCGGGCATTGGTCCTCCGGTTGCAAGGGTGTCCCGCCCACCGGCAGAGCCAGCGGCGGCTTGGTGTCGAGCTACCGCTGACGCGATGATCATTGAAGCAGCAACCAGGTGGGTCAAGGCGGAACTTTTCACATGCCGGCAAGAGGCCGGGCGACGTGCGGACACCCGCCCCGATCGCCAGCCCCCACCGGCCCCGACCGGGGGACCGCCCGCCGCTGGTCCGCCGCCCGCCGGTAGTCTCCCCTCCACGCGCCGTCCCACCGGCGCCCTGGGGCGGTAGCTCAGCTGGTTAGAGCAGCAGACTCATAATCTGTCAGGTCGTGGGTTCGAGCCCCACCCGCCCTACAGAAACGCCTGGTCAGCGAGCCCGTGTGTACGTCTGGAGCGGCTGGTCATCCATCGGCGCATGTCGCCTTCTCGCCCTGTGGACGCGCGATGCCCCGAACCGTGCGGGTGAGGTCGACTATTCAGCGGGCCGCGGACCGGGACATCGGCCACGTGGTGGCGGCAACTCGGGCAGGGTGGAGCGGGCGGCGTCGGCGGACGAAGGGTCTGCACCTGTGGACGGGGACTTGAGGGTTGCGCTGTCGGCGTTGGACGTGGCGCCTGTGTGGACGGACTGGGCGGCGGAGCATCGCAACGGGCTGAGGCTGGCGACATCAGTGCTGGTGGGGGCGGCAGCGGAGAACCGGCCGCCGATGGTGCTGCTGGGCTCCAGCGCGGACAACGCTCGGCTCGCCGGCACGAGACCCGTGGAAATGGCACGCTGATGGCGGCCACCGAGGTGCAGAACGACTCCGACGGCTGGCTGGTGCTGTGGCTGGAGCCGCTGGGGGAGGACCGGTGGCTGAAGCCGGGTGAGCGGGTCCGGGTGTGCACGGACTACCGCGGGGAGGAGATGGCCTTCTCGGTCACGTACTGGGTGCGCAACGAGGATCGGGCGGCGGGGATCGAGAACGTCAGCGTCTGGGTGGAGAACGGGGACCCTGGGCGGTGGTGACGGACTCGTCGGGGGCGGTCCTTGAATGCGGGCACCAACGGCCAGAGATGGACCGGACTGAGAAGACTTAGACCGAACGCCATGTGGGGTCGGCCCAAACGACGAGGGTGTGCGCGCGATCCGCGGGGCCGTTGTGGACGGTCGAACACGACCTGTGGGCCAACGGGATTCTCGATCCGGTGAACCACACGGCCGATACCCGCCAGTGTCGGGTGTCGCGCCTGGACAGACTCGGGCAGTGATGGATTTCCAGGAGAACGTCATCGACCTGTACGTGGCGGCCAGCATGGAGTTCGAACGCCGGCTGAAGGGCGTGCGGGAGTGGACGGCGGCGACGCCGTGCAGCGAGTGGGACGTGCGGCGACTGGTCAATCACATGGTTCGGGGCAACGTGAACTATGTGGCCCTGCTGAACGGCGCGGAGGCGGCGGAATTCCTGCGGTTGAGGGAGGCCGACGCGCTCGGCGACGATCCGGTTGGGGCGTACGGGACCTCGGTACGGGAGTTCGTCGAAGCGTTCGGTCGACCGGAAGCGTGGCAACGGAGGTTGGACTACCCGCTGGGCAAGGTCAAAGCGGGTCAGGCGGTGGCGGTGCGAATGACCGACACGGTGATCCACACCTGGGATCTGGCGCGGGCGACGCACACCGACGACACGCTGCGGCCGGAGCTGGTGGAGTGGATCGAGGAGAACGCGGCGGCGATCTACGAAGGCCTGGAAGGCATGCAACGGTTCTTCGGCTCGTCGACAAGGGCGGGGGAGTCGAAGCAGGATCGGCTTCTGCGAAGGATGGGCCGGTAGATCACCGCTGAATGAGGGTGGCGGCGGCGGTGGCGAGGATGGCGGTGGCCGCGGCGGCGAGGGCGGGGGAGTCGAGTTTCCACTGCTGCCAGAAGAGTGGGACGTCCATGTGACGGGTGGGGGCGAGGTTGACGAGGGTGCCGGCGGCGAAACCGGCGCGGGCGTGGGCGACGGGAATGAGGCCCCAGCCCAGACCGGCGACGACGGCGTCGAGGTAGGCGGTGGAAGACGGCATCTGGTGCCGGAAAGCGCTGGCGCCGCCGGCGAAGCGGTCCTGGAGCTGGTCGTGGCGGTCGAAGACGATGACGGGGGAGGTGGAAAAGGAGGAGAAAGGGAAAGAAGGAGAGGCGCAGGCGAGGTAGCGGAGGGAGCCGAGGGCCCGCACGGAGCAGCCCTGGACGGGATCGGGGGTGGAGGTGACGGCGGCCATCACGAGACCCTCGCGGAGCAGACGGGCGGTGTGGTCCTCGTCCTCGCGGTGAAGCTCGAAGCAGACGTCGGGGAGGCCGACAAGGGCGGGCAGGAACCAGGTGGCGAGGGAATCGGCGTTGACGGCGATGGACAGGCGGGTGGGCTCGCCGGGAGTGGTCATGCCGAGCTCGGCCTGGGCGTCGAGGGAAAGCTGGGCCAGCTGCCGGGCGAAGCGGACGACGACCTGGCCGGACTCGGTGAGCTGCACGGGTTTGGTACGCATCAGCAGGACCCGACCGGTGCGCTGTTCGAGGGCCTTGACGCGCTGGCTGATGGCGGACGGGGTGACGTGCAGGGCCGCCGCGGCGGCGTCGAAGGTGCCGGCGTCGACGACCGCAAGGAGGGTCCGCACGTGGTCGGTGGGCAGATCGGCCATCATGGGCGCTAATGATACATAAGAATCATTAGCTGGACTGTTGACAAGACCGAACCTAACGTCCGAACCATGACCAACGTCTTGCTCGTCGTGGCGGCGGGCTTCGGCACCTCCCTGTCCCTGATCGTGGCGATCGGCGCGCAGAACGCATTCGTGCTGCGCCAAGGCATCCGACGAGACGCGGTGCTGACGGTGGTGGCGATCTGCGGCGCCTCGGACGCGGTGCTGATCGGGCTGGGGGTGGGCGGCGTGGGGGTGCTGGTGCAGGCGTGGCCGGCGGCGATCACCACGGTGGCCATCGTCGGCGGGGTTTTCCTGCTGGGCTACGGATTTCTGGCGGCGAGGCGGGCGATGAAGCCGTCGAGCATGACGGCGGAGGGCGTGACGACAGGCTCCCGCAAGCGGGCGGCGCTGACCTGCCTGGCCATGACCTGGCTGAACCCACACGTCTACTTGGACACGGTGCTGCTGGTGGGCTCGATCGCCGCCGGTTACGGCGCGTTGCGCTGGGACTTCGCCATCGGCGCGGTGCTGGCCAGCCTGTGCTGGTTCACGGCGATCGGCTTCGGGGCGCGGCTGCTGAGCTCCTTCTTCGCCAGGCCGTCGTCGTGGCGGGTGCTGGACGGGTTGGTGGCGGCGACGATGGCGGTCGTCGGGGTAGGGCTGCTGGTCGGCGCCTGAATTAATACGTCGCGCCCGTGACACGGAACGATCTACGCTGGCGAAGCACTCCCGGTGCGAAGTCCGACGGCTACTTCCTGTCACGAAGAATCCCGCCGTGGGACGCCTCGATCTCGGGAGTGCTGATCGCGGACGTGTCTGGTGCGCAGGCGACGGTTACTTCGGATCAATCGGTCGCGGGTTCGAATCCCGCTCGGGGTGACCCGATAGCTCAGCTGGCAGAGCAATTGACATTACCGTCACCGAATTCGATCTCGGACGCGTCCGCGGTCGCCGAAAGGGGGGTAGGAGCTCATGGCGAAGTTCAACGTGCTGCGTCGGCCGAAGACGCACGAGGGTGGTGTCGGCTTCAAGCGTGACGTCAAGCGGGAGCTGTTCCTGCTCGCCGTGGCGAACATGGTCGGCGAGCACACCTTCTACGAGACCACGGGCGAGCGCGACAACCGGTTTGCGCAGCTCGTGCGGTCCGCGACTGTCGCCGACCCGGAATGGACGGCGCGCCTGCTCGGCTGGCTGCGCGGCTCCGCGAACATGCGCTCGGCCTCGATTGTCGGCGCTGCGGAATTCGCGCACGCGCGCACTGAGCCGGGTATGACGCGACAGGTCGTGAATTCGGTGTTGCAGCGTGCCGACGAGCCGGGTGAATTCCTGTCTTATTGGCTTGCCATGTATGGCCGTGCGATTCCGAAGCCGGTCAAGCGCGGCATTGGTGACGCCGTTCGCCGCCTTTACGACGAGCGCGCGTTGCTGAAGTGGGACAGCGAGGCCCGAGGCGTTCGAATGGGCGACGTGCTGAATCTGACGCACCCGAAGCCGGCCGAAGGCTGGCAGGGCGCGTTGTTCACGCACGCCCTCGACCGCCGTTACGGAAACATCGCCGAAATTCCGACAGGCCTGCCAATGGTCAACGCCCGCGAGGAGCTGCTGGCGTGGCCGGTGGAGCGACGCCGCGAGCTTTTCGCGGCCGACGCGACGCCGACGCTGAAGCGGGCCGGCATGACGTGGGAGTCGGTCGCCGGCTGGCTGCAGGGCCCGCTGACGGCCGAGGTGTGGGCGGCGCTGATCCCGACCATGGGCTACATGGCGTTGCTGCGCAACCTCCGCAACTTCGACCGGGCGGGTGTGTCCGACGAGGTGGCGGCGACGGTCGCGCGGAAGCTGGCGGACCCGGAGCAGGTGGCGCGGTCCCGGCAGCTGCCGATGCGGTTCCTGTCGGCGTTCCGGGCGGCGCCGTCGCTGCGCTGGGCGTGGGCGCTGGAGCAGGCCCTCAACGCCAGCCTCGCCACCGTGCCGAGCCTGCCGGGCCGCACGCTGGTGCTGGTCGACCGCTCGGGTTCGATGTTCTACAGCACCGTGTCCGCGAAGTCCGACCTGACCAGGGCGGATGCGGCGGCGTTGTTCGGCACGGCAATCGCGCTGCGGGCGGCCAAGGCCGACCTCGTTCAGTTCGGCACCACGGCGAGCCCGGTGAAGCTGCGGGCCGGCGAGTCGGTGCTGCCGGTGGTGCGGGACCGGTTCGACAGCCTCGGCGGCACGGACACGATCGGTGCGCTGAAGCAGTTCTACCGTCGCCACGACCGCGTGGTCATCGTGACGGACGAGCAGCACAGCGGCTCCACGCTGCCCACTTCGGTGGTGCCGGGCGGGGTTCCGGTGTACACGTGGAACCTGGCCGGCTACGAGTTCGGGCACACCGAGGGCCGCTTCACCTTCGGCGGCCTGAGCGACGCCGCCTTCGGCATGATCCCGCTGATCGAGGCCGGCGCCCACGACACCTGGCCCTTCTGAACCGCGAGTCCCGCTCTCGGAACGCCATGAACCGGTTTCATGGCTGCCCGAGAGCGGGACTCG